>NZ_SMKJ01000176.1:0-15114 GCF_004348615.1 Micromonospora sp. KC207 | reverse complement strand
CCCCGGGCCGGCGCGTGGAACGGCGGCACCGACGACCCGCCCCCGCCCCGGGCCGGCGCGTGGAACGGCGGCACCGACGACCCGGCCCGGGCCGGAGCATGGGACTCCGGCCCGGGCACCGCGCCGAAGGTCGACGTGTGGGACACCGGAACGGGTGCCCGCCCGGGTGGCGACAGGTGGGACGCCCGCAGGAAGGCCAAGCCGGAGGTCGACACCTGGCGTGCCAGCCGGGACGACCAGCCGGACGACAGGACGCGCGACGACCGGGGCGCGAGGACCGGCGACGACGAGCGGAGCCTGCGGTTGCTGCCCGACCCCGCCGCGCTCGCGGCCCGGCTCGCCGCCGAAACCGAGCCGGCCCGGACGGCCTCGCTGCTGCTGCCGGTGCTCGCCGGCGCGGCGATCGCGGTGGCCACCGGCGTGTACGCGAAGCTGCACCAGCCCACCGGCATCGCCGTCAACGTCGCCGGCTTCACCGGCCCGATGCAGGTCAAGGTGTGGCTGGGCAGCGGCGCGATGGCGCTCGCCGTGGTGCAGGTCCTGTCGGCGATGTCGATGTGGGGCCGGCTCGGTGGATTCCGCCCGTCCTGGGCGGGCCTCGCGCACCGCTGGTCCGGTCGGGTCGCCTTCCTGCTCGCCGTGCCCGTGGCCGTGCACTGCCTGTACGCGCTCGGCTTCGCCGCCTACGACCTGCGCACCCTGGCCCACTCCCTGTTCGGCTGCTTCTTCTTCGGCGTGTTCACCACGAAGATGCTGGCCCTGCCGAAGCCGGGGCTGGCCGGCTGGGTCCTGCCGGTGCTCGGCGGGGCGGTCTTCGTCGCTCTCACGGCGATCTGGCTGACCTCGTCGCTGTGGTACTTCACCACCTTCGGAATCACCCGGTGACCCCGCCCGGCGGCGTGGACAGCGGCGAGGAGAGAAGCGAGATGACCGACGAACACCGGCCCTGCCCGTCCCGCCGGGCCGTGCTGTGCGCCACCGGCGCGGCGGGCGTCACCGCCCTGCTGGCGGGCTGCCAGACGTACGGGGAGCCCGTCGCCGCCCCGGTGGCGGCCGACCCACCGGCCGGCGGCGCGCCGGCCAGCGGGGACCCGGTGGCCGAGCCCGCCGGCAGCGGCGACCCGGCCGGCACCGACGCCCCCGCCGGGCAGGTTGCGGCGCTGGCCGCCGTGTCCGACCTGCCCGTCGGCGGCGGCCGGATCCTCGCCGACCAGGGCGTGGTGCTGACCAGGCCGACGCAGGAGACCGTCAAGGCGTACTCCGCCACCTGCACCCACGCCGGCTGCACCGTCACCCGCGTCACCGACGGCACCATCGTCTGTGGCTGCCACAACAGCGTCTTCGACATCGCCGACGGATCGGTGCGCGGCGGGCCGGCCGGCTCGCCGCTGCCGCCGGTCGCGGTGGCGGTACGCGACGGCCAGGTCCTGCTCGCCTGACGGCCGGTCCCACACCGGCCCTGATCCGTCCGGCGTCGACCCACCCGACACGACGAAGGCCCGCCCCCAACGTCAGGGCGGGCCTTCGTCGCCGGCGACCTCAGGGCGGGCCTTCGTCGCCGGCGACCTCAGGTCATGTCGTCGTAGCGGCGGTCGATCGGCGCCGGCGCGGTCACCGGCTCCGGTGCCCCGATCGGGGCCGCGGCCTCGATCTGCTGGCCGGGCGTCACCGGGTCGTCGTCGAGTTCCAGCGGCGACACCTCGTCGTCGGCGATGCCCGCGTAGACCTCCCTGCCCCGGCCGCGCCGCTTGTCGTTGAGGAACGCGACACCGACGGCGACGAAGTAGAGCAGCGACAGCGCCGCCGCCAACAAGGTCATGCCGAACGGGCCCGGGTCCGGCGTGGCGATCGCGGCGAAGGCGAACGAAATGAAGATCACCGCACGCCACCAGCTGAGCAGCCGCTTCGCGCTGGCCACACCGGTGAAGTTGAGCATCAGCAGGATCAGCGGGAACTCGAACGCCACCCCGAACAGCAGGATCATGTTGGTGACGAAGGAGATGTACCGGGTGACCTCCAGCTGCGTGGACAGGCCCGTGACGCCGGACTCCATCAGGAACGCCAGGCCCTTGTCCACCACCAGGAAGGCCAGCAGCGCGCCGCCCGCGAACAGCGGCGCGGCGATGGCCACGAACACGTACGCCCACTTGCGCTCGTGTCGATGCAGGCCGGGGGCGATGAACGCCCAGAGCTGGTAGAGCCAGACAGGCGCGCCGATGATCAGACCGATCCACAGCGCCAGCTTCAGCTTGAGGATGAAGCCGTCCGCCGGGGAGAGCTGGAGGAACTGCTGGCAGTGACCGAGCGCGTCGGTGGCTCCCGGCAGCCGGCAGTAGGGCTGCTTCAGCAGGTCGAACGCCGGCTGGGCCAGCAGGAAGCCGCCGATCAGCCCGACCAGGATCGCCAGGGACGCCCGGAACAGCCGGGTGCGCAGCTCACGGATGTGCTCCATGAGCGTCATGGAACCGTCGGCGGCCTGCTCGAACTTGCTCGGGCCGCGTTTACGCAGGGCGAAGGCCACGGTGGTCGGGCCCTTCGGTCAGTGGTCGCGGACGCGCTGCACCGGGTCGATGACCGGCTGCTGCGGAGCCTGCTGCGGGGCGTACGACTGCTGCTGCGGCTGCGCGTACGACTGCTGCGGCTGCGCGGCGTTCGGCGGCAGCGGCTGGTAGCCGGCCTGGGCGTCGGCCTTCTCGGCCAGGTCGCGGTCGTCGTCGTGCAGGCTCTTCGTCTCGGCCTTGATGATCCGCAGCGAACGGCCCAGCGAGCGGGCCGCGTCGGGGAGCCGCTTGGCGCCGAAGAGCAGGATCATCACGACCACGAGTACGGCGATGTGCCACGGCTTGAGGGCACCCATGGGAAGCTCCAGTCGCTCTGTGTCGTCGTGGGGGGGTGTACCGTAGCCCATCGTACGTCCGTCGAGGGCCGTTGCCACCCGCCGGACCGCTGGCGGTTACGACCGGCCGGTGAAGTGTTGACCAACCCTGCGCGTCCCGTCAACCACCTGCACCCCGATCGTGCCTGCGCGTTCCCGTCCCGCGACGCGCAGTCGGCGCGCACCGCAGCGGCCAGGGTCGATCAGTGGCCGCGCTTCGCCTTGATCACGGCGAGGCGGCGCTGGGTGACCTCCACCTGCCCCTGAAGCGCCTCCGCGCGCTCCTGCAACGCCTCGGCGGTCACCCGCAGCGCCTCCGCCTCAACCTGGCGGCCCTGCAACGCCATCGCCGCCCGTCGCAGCCGGGGCAGCCGCGCCAGCACCGGCCGCACGGCCAGTGCCAGCACCACGAACGCGAACAGCACCACCGCGACCACGATCCACTTCACCACGGCGGCCAGCCTACCGGGGCGACGCGGGCCCCGCCGGGCCGCCCGACGGCGCACCCTCGGGGCTGGCGTACGCCTCCAGCGCGGCGACCGCCTGGGCCCGGACCTGCTCGGCCAGCTCCGCCGGGGCGACCACGGCCACGCCCGGGCCCAGCCCCAGCACGAACCGGCGGGCCCAGCCCAGGTCGGTCACCCGCAGCGACACCAGCCACTGGTCGCCGTCACCGCGCTCGACCCGCTCGCACGGGTAGTACTCGGTGATCCACCGCTCGCCCCGACCGATCCGCAAAGTGATCAACGGCAGGTCGGGCGAGGGCCGGAACACCCCGTCGGTGAGGTCGTGCGGGCGGGCCTGCGGCGGCACCACCGCCGGCTCGTCCAGCTCGACGACCGCGTCGATCCGGTCGGCCCGAAACAGCCGGACCTCCTCCGCGCGCCGGCACCACGCCTCCACGTACGCCCGGCCGCCCACCATCAGCATCCGCAGCGGGTCGATCACCCGCTCGGTCGTCTCGTCCCGGGCGGCCGTGTAGTAGGTGATCCGCAGTGCCCGGCCCCGCTCCACGGCGGCCCGTAGCTGCTCCACCCGCCGGCCGTCCGCCGGCAGGCGCACCTCGACCGGGGTGCCGACCAGGTCGCCGGCTGCGTTCTCGATCTTCGCGAGGGCCCGCTCCACGGCCTCCCGGTTGGCCACCCCCGGCGTCTCGGCGAGCAACCGCAGCGCCACCACCAGCGCCAGCGCCTCGTCGGGGGTCAGCCGCAGCGGCCGGTCGATCCCCGCGTCGTAGGTGATCGTCACCCGGTCACCGTCGAACGCCATGTCGATCAGGTCACCCGGGCCGTAGCCGGGCAGCCCGCACACCCACAGCAGCTCCAGGTCCTCCCGTAGCTGCCGCTCGGTGACCCCCAGGTCGCCGGCCGCCTCGGCGATCTCGATGCCAGGCCGGGCCAGCAGGTACGGCACCAGGTTGAGCAGCCGGGCCAGCCGGTCGGCCGAGGCCCGGTTGCCACCAACGCGGGCACCGACGGCACGCGGACCGGTCGAACGGGCGGCGGATCGGGTCGCCGGGCGGGTCATCGGGCACCTCCGGTCACGGTCAGCTCGTCGTGCCGGGCGGCGATCTCCTTGAGCCGCTGGATGACCGCCTCACGCACCTCCGGCGGGTCGAGCACCCGCGCGTCCGGGCCGTACCCGACCAGTTGGCCGGCCAGGGACTCCGCGTCGGCGTACGGCAGGACCAGCCGGTCGCCCTCCGGGCCGGACCCGCTGTCGACCGCCCAGCGGCGCAGCCCCGCCGCGCGCCCCGGGCGGACCAGGACCGTGGCCCGCCCCGTCCGCTCCACCGGCCCGGACCAGCTGGCCACATGGCTGATCAGATCCACCCCGGGCGGCGGCTCGTATGCCCCCGGGGTGCCGGTCACCCGGACCGCGCCCACCACCCGCGACAGCCGGAAGCAGCGGGTCGCCGCCCGGTCCAGGTCGTGACCCACCACGTACCACCGGCCGCGCCAGCAGACCACGCCCCACGGCTGCACGCGGCGGCGACTCGGGTCGTCGCGGTCGGGCACCCGGTAGTCGAAGCTCACCTCGCGGCGGTCCCTGGCGGCGGCGGTCAGCGGCGCGAACGCCGGATCGACCGTGACCATCGGCTCCAGGCCCAGGGTGGCCTGCGGGTCCACGTCCACCCCGGCGGCGCGCAGCTTCGCCAGGCCCGACGACGCCGCGGCGGCCAGCCCGGCGTGCTGCCACAGCCGGGCGGCGATGCCGACCGCGGCAGCCTCGTCCGGCTCCAGCGGGATGTCCGGCAACGCGTACTCCCGGTGGCCGATCCGGTACCCCGGCTCGGAGTCGAAGACGCTCGCCGTCCCCGTCTCCAGCGGAACCCCCAGCTCACGCAGCTCCGCCTTGTCCCGCTCGAACTTGCGTTGGAACGCTTCGTGATCCTTCGCGTCGTCCGGGTCGTGCTCGTAACCGGGCACGGTCGCGGCGATCTGCGCGGCGGTCAGGAACCGTCGCGTCGACAACAGGCAGATCACCAAGTTGACCAGGCGTTCGGTGCGGGTCCGCGACACGTGTGCACGCTAGCAGCCCGGGCGGCGCGGGCGTGCACCCAACGCGGGCGCGTCGCGGCAACACCCCAACACTCACTGTCCGTCACCAGGAGCGCACCACAACGGGCCGTGTCGGGCGGCGGCGCGGTCGCGGCCATTTGGTGACCGCATGGCGGAAACGGGTCTCGAGAGCGAGAGCGTGGCACCGTCGTGGTGGCCGGCACACCAGGAGGAGCCGCCACGCCGACCCCGCCGTCGCCGCCCACGCCCGGCAGCCGCTAGCGTGCCGGTCATGGTGCGATGGCGGGCTGGGACCGTGGCGGCGCTGCGGCGGGAATGGACCGGCGCGATGGAGCTGGACGTCACGCTCGCCGACGGCACGAGCATGCGGGCCCTGGCGTATCCGGAACTGGTCGGCCGCCCCGAGCCCGGCGACCGGGTGCTGCTCAACGCCGGTGCGCTGCTGATGGGCCTCGGCACCGGCGGGTACGCGCTGGTCGTGGCCCTGCCCGACCGGCTCCCGCCGGACCCGGCGCAGGCCGGCGACAGCCGCGACGCCGGGCACCTGGTCAAGGCCCGCTACACGCCCCTACAGCCGATCCTGCTCGGCGTCGACGAGGAGGCCAGCCCGCACCGCGACGTGCTGGCCGCCGCCGAGGACGTCGCCGGGCTGCCCGTCGTCACCGCCGACCTGCACTCCGCCCTGCCGGCAATCCTCGCCGGGATCCACGCCGACGCCCCCGACGCCCGGGTCGCGTACCTGCTCACCGACGGCGGGGCGCTACCCGCCTGGTTCTCCCGCACCCTCGACGGGCTGCGCGAGCTGCTCGCCGGCACCGTCAGCGTCGGGCAGGCGTTCGGCGGCGACCTGGAGGCCACCACCGTGCACAGCGGCCTGCTCGCCGCCCGGCACGTGCTCGCCGCCGACGTGGTGATCCTCGCCCAGGGCCCCGGCAACCTCGGCACCGGCACCCGGTGGGGCTACTCCGGCGTGGCCGTCGGCGAGGCCGTCAACGCCGTCGCCGCCCTCGGCGGGCACCCCGTCGGCTCGCTACGCATCTCCGACGCCGACCCCCGCCCCCGGCACCGGGGGGTGTCCCACCACAGCCTCACCGCGTACGGCCGGGTCGCGCTCGCCCCCGCCGACCTCGTCGTGCCCGACGGCCTGCCCACCGCCCTGGCCCGCGACGTCGACGCCGCGCTCGCCCCGCTCGCCGGGCGGCACCGCGTCGTCCGGGTGCCCACCGACGGGCTCGACGCCGCGCTGCGCGCCAGCACCGTGCCGCTGTCCACCATGGGCCGCGGCCTGGACGCCGACCACGCATACTTCCTGGCCGCCGCGGCAGCCGGCCGGCACGCCGCCGCCCTGGTCCGCTGACCGGCCGCCAACGGCGGCGGAGGCGGCCCGGGCCCGTCAGGCCAGGAAGATCAACGCGAGCCAGCCGCCGACGATCACCAGCAGCGCGACGGCCAGCACCCACGTCGGCACCGTGTACTCGCCGCGCCGGTTCCGCTCGACCTCGGCGCGGATCTTCTCGCGGCGGCGGTCGATCCAGTTCGGCTTCTCGGTGCCGCCGCGCTCGCGCCCGGGAGGTTCAGACATCGTCATGGCAGCGCCAGCCTACCCGGACGGCCCCCTCCCGCCGCGACCAGCGCCGCGCGAGGGGGCCACCGAATCACATGCTGGCGATCAACCGCTCCACCCGCTCGTCGTACGCCCGGAACGGGTCCTTGCACAGCACGGTGCGCTGCGCCTGGTCGTTGAGCTTCAGGTGCACCCAGTCGACGGTGAAGTCACGCCGCTTCTCCTGCGCGTGCCGGATGAACTCGCCCCGCAGCCGCGCCCGGGTCGTCTGCGGCGGCGTCTCCTTCGCCTCGAAGATCTCCGGATCGGTCGCCACCCGGTCCACCTGTCCGCGCCGCTCCAGCAGCCCGTACAGGCCGCGCCCGCGCCGCAGGTCGTGGTACGCCAGGTCCATCTGCGCCACCCGCGGATGCGACAACGGCAGGTCGTGCTTGCGCTGGTACCGCTCGATCAGTCGCAGCTTCGACACCCAGTCGATCTCCCTCGACACCGGCTCCAGGTCACCGGTCTCCACCGCGCGCAGCACCCGACCCCACAGCTCCACCACCCGCTTGGCCGTCTGGTCCCCGCCCCGGCGCTCCACGAACTCCGTCGCCTTCGCGAGATACTCCTGCTGGATCTCCAGCGCGCTGACCTCCTTGCCGGAGGTCAGTCGCACCTTGCGCCGGCCGGTGATGTCGTGCGACACCTCACGGATCGCCCGGATCGGGTTCTCCAGCGACAGGTCCCGCATCACCACCCCCGCCTCGATCATCCGCAGCACGATGTCCGCCGAGCCGACCTTCAGCAGAGTGGTGACCTCGTTCATGTTCGAGTCACCCACGATGACGTGCAGCCGCCGGTACCGCTCCGCGTCCGCGTGCGGCTCGTCCCGGGTGTTGATGATCGGCCGGCTCCTGGTCGTCGCCGACGACACTCCCTCCCAGATGTGCTCCGCCCGCTGCGACAGGCAGTAGACCGCGCCCCGGGGCGTCTGCAACACCTTGCCCGCGCCGCAGATCAGCTGCCGGGTCACCAGGAACGGAATCAGCACGTCCGCCAGCCGGCCGAACTCACCGTGCCGGGAGACCAGGTAGTTCTCGTGGCAGCCGTACGAGTTCCCGGCCGAGTCGGTGTTGTTCTTGAACAGGTAGATCTCGCCGGCGATGCCCTCGTCGTGCAGCCGCTTCTCCGCGTCGACGAGCAGCCCCTCCAGGATCCGCTCCCCCGCCCGGTCGTGGGCCACCAGGTCCACCACCGAGTCACACTCCGGCGTCGCGTACTCCGGGTGCGAGCCGACGTCCAGGTAGAGCCGGGCACCGTTGCGCAGGAACACATTGCTCGACCGACCCCACGACACCACCCGGCGGAACAGGTACCGCGCAACCTCGTCAGGGGACAGCCGCCGCTGCCCACGGTAGGTACAGGTGACGCCGTACTCGGTCTCAAGGCCGAAGATTCGCCGCTCCATGAGGTGACATTAGCCCCCCGAAGCGCCGAATGGGCAGGGCTGACCACCCGGACACGGGACCGGCCACCCCGTGCGGGGTGGCCGGCCAGTGATCACCGCTTCGGAAGTCACGACCCGGACGTGTCGGACTCCTGCTGTCCCTCCAGGTCCGCCGAGCCGGCCGACGTGGTCGGCTTCCCCGCCTCCTGCGTCGGCGTCGTCGGGGTCTCCGGGCGCTCCTCGGTCGACGCCTCGTCCTTCGCCGCGTCCGCGTCGGCATCCAGCAGCGCGGTCAAAGCCGCCCCGGCGATCCGCCGGAACGTCCGGCCCACCCGGCGACGGTCCAGGACCGCCACCTCCAACTGGTTCGCCGCGATCGTCCGGGCCGCGCCGCCCTCCCCACCGACGCTGCCCAGCGCCGCCACGGCCACCCGGACCGCCTCGCCGAGCGACATGTCCGGCCGGTGCTGCGCCTTGAGCACCCCGGAGATCGCCTCGGCCTGCCCGCCCATCGCCATCCGGCCGGGCTCGTCGTTCACCGAACCGTCGTAGGTCAACCGGTACAGCGCGTCGGCCTCCGGCGTCGCGCCCACCTCCGCCACGCAGATCTCCACCTCGAACGGCTTCGACTGCTCGGTGAAGATGGCGCCGAGGGTCTGGGCGTACGCGTTGGCCAACGCCAGACCGGTCACGTCCCGCCGGTCGTAGCTCAGGCCGTTGAGGTCGGCCATCCGGACCCCGGCGCGACGCAGGTTCTCGAACTCGTTGTACCGGCCCACGGCGGCGAAGCCGATCCGGTCGTAGATCTCGCTGACCTTGTGCAGGGTGCTGGAGAGGTTCTCCGCGACGAAGAGCACCCCGCCGGAGTAGCTCAGGACCACCGCGCTGCGACCCCGGGCGATGCCCTTGCGGGCCAGCTCGGAGCGGTCGCGCATGATCTGCTCGGGCGAGGCGTAGAACTGCATGGCCACGGCGGCGGTTCTCCTTTGGGCGCTGTGCTGACGACGACTGCTGCTTGGGGTGTGGGCGGGCTCAGCCGCCCGGGTTCTCCATCCGGCCGGCGACCACGGCCTCGGCGATGGCGGCCGTCTCGGCCTCGGTGAGCCGGTGGGTGCCCTCCGCCGTCGCGGTCATCACCACCGGGTAGATGCGGCGGATCAGGTCCGGGCCGCCGGTGGCCGTGTCGTCGTCGGCCGCGTCGTAGAGCGCCTCGACCGCGAGCCGCACCGCGTCGTCGATCGACAGACCGGCGCGGAACCGCTTCTTCAGCGCCGACCGGGCGAAGATCGACCCAGAGCCGATCGCGTCGTAGCCGGTCTCCTCGTAGGGGCCGCCGGTCACGTCGAAGCTGAAGATCCGCCCGGCCCGCGCCTGGTCCGCGGCGGCCAGGTCGAACCCGGCGAACAGCGGGATCACCGCCAGGCCCTGCATGGCCGCGCCCAGGTTGCCCCGGATCATCGAGGCCAGCCGGTTGGCCTTGCCGTCGAGCGAGAGCATCGCGCCCTCGATCTTCTCGTAGTGCTCCAGCTCCACCTGGAACAGTCGCATCAGCTCGATGCCGATGCCCGCGGTGCCGGCGATGCCGACCAGCGAGTACGCGTCGGCCGGGTGCACCTTCTCGATGTCCCGCTGGGCGATCAGGTTGCCCATGGTGGCCCGCCGGTCGCCGGCCATCACCACGCCACCGGCGGCCGAGATGGCCACGATGGTGGTCGCGTGCGGCGCCAGGTCGGCGGCCATGCCCGGCGGCAACGGCCGACGGCCGGGCAGCATCTCGGGAGCCACCCTGCTCAGGAAAGACGTGAAGGAGGACGTCCCCGCGTTGGTGAACACATCTGGTAGACGCCCGGATGGATCAAAGCCCGCTGCCACGTGGTTCCCTTCAGGTACGTGATCGCCCTGGCCAGCCTCGTAGGACTGTCACGGAACTGGCCAAGACCACCGTTGCAGTTGAAGCAGAGTATCCCGCGCACCCAACCGGTGCGATGATCGTGGTCCAGATGTCGCGGGTCCGCGCCGCCACGGATCGCGCACATCCCGCCCTGCTCGGCCAGGAGCTCCTGGAACTCCTTCTGCCCCACGCCGTAGCGCTGGCACAGGTGGTATTCGCGGCTCCCGCCATACAGTCGCTGCTTGGTCTCGCGGGTACGGATGTTGTGACAGGGCTTGCAGTAGCTGGCGTAGCCGGTGCTGTCGGACCTCTTCCGAGGGAAGTCCGTTACGGGCTTGACGGTGCCACAGTCCGGGCGGAAACGGTGTCCGTCGGGCACTTGCGGCGACTGCTTAACCGCCCGACCGCGACTTTCCTTCAGCCGCTTCGCATAGCTCGCGCGCGAGCGGATGTTGAAGCACGCCCTGCAGTAGCTGCCACGATTGGAAGGACGGTTGCTACTCGCGCAGAACCCTTCGAGCGCCTTCCATTCGCCGCAGTCACGGCAGCGGCGCAGCCCGTCTCGATCGTCAAGCGGCAGAGACATGTCCGTTTCGCCCAATATGCCCTACTGGCCCCCTTTTTGCACGTATCCCCTGACGAACTCTTCTGCGTTCTCCTCCAGGACGGAGTCGATCTCGTCGAGCAGGTCGTCGACGTCCTCGGTGATTTCGGCGTGCCGCTCGGCGACCTCCGGGTTCGCCTCGGTGGTGACGTCCTCGATCTCCTCGCCCTGCCGGGCCTTGCCCGACTGCGACTGCCCGCCGCTGTCACGAGTGGCCATTGCTGCCTCCTCCACGATCTCCTCCGATGAACTTACCTCGCGGAGGCGACGAAAAGCCCGCCGCGCGCCGGGTTCCCGGCGCGCGGCGGGCCCGCGTCGACGGCGGATCAGCCGCCGGTCAGCGTCTCCAGCAGGTCCTTGGCGCTGACGCACCGGTCGAACAGGGCACCGACGTGCTTGCGGGTGCCCCGCTCCGGTTCCATCATCGGCACCCGCACCAGCGATTCCCGGCCCACGTCGAAGATGACCGAGTCCCAGCTCGCGGCGACCACCTCGGAGGCGTACTGGGCCAGGCAGCGGCCCCGGAAGTAGGCCCGGGTGTCCTCCGGCGGCTCGGTCATCGCCGTGCGGGTCTGCTCGTCGGTCAGCAGCGTCTTCATCGACCCGCGCTGCACGAGCCGGTGGTAGAGGCCCTTCTCCGGCCGCACGTCGGAGTACTGCAGGTCGACCAACTGAAGCTTGGGTGAGCCCCAGCCGAGGTTCTCCCGCTCCCGATACCCCTCCAGCAGCCGCAGCTTCGCTACCCAGTCCAGCTCGTCGGCGCAGAGGAAAGCGTCGCGGCCGAGCCGGTCCAGCACGCTCTCCCAGCGGGCCAGCACGTCCGCGGTCTGCGCGTCGACGTCGGTGCCGTACCGGTCGTCCACGAAGGAGCTGACCCGCTCGAAGTATGCCCACTGCACGTCCAGGGCGGTCAGCCGCCGCCCGTCGCGCAGCCGCATCAGGTGCTTCAACGACGGGTCGTGGCTGACGGCGCGCAACTCGCCCACCGGGTCGGCGATGCCCAGGTCCGCACCGAGCGCCTTCTCCTCGATCATGGTGAGGATCAGCGCGGTGGTGCCGAGCTTCAGGTACGTGGAGATCTCCGACAGGTTGGCGTCGCCGATGATGACGTGCAGCCGCCGGTACTTGTCGGCGTCGGCGTGCGGCTCGTCGCGAGTGTTGATGATGGGTCGCTTGAGCGTCGTCTCCAGGCCGACCTCGACCTCGAAGAAGTCGGCGCGTTGGGAGATCTGGAAGCCGCTGGCGCCGCCGTCCTGGCCGATGCCGACGCGGCCGGCACCGCAGACGATCTGGCGGGTCACGAAGAACGGCGTCAGGTACGCGACGATGTCGGCGAACGGCGTCTGCCGGCGCATCAGGTAGTTCTCGTGGGCGCCGTAGCTGGCGCCCTTGTTGTCGGTGTTGTTCTTGTAGAGGCGGATGGGCTGGGTGCCCGGGATGGTGGCGGCCCGGCGGGACGCCTCGGCCATCACCCGCTCGCCGGCCTTGTCCCACCGGACCACGTCGAGGGGGTTGGTGACCTCGGGGGTGGAGTACTCCGGGTGTGCGTGGTCGACGTAGAGCCGGGCGCCGTTGGTGAGTATGACGTTAGCCAGCCCGAGGTCCTCGTCGGCGAGGGCCTCGGCCGGGTCGTACGCGGCGCCGGAGTAGGTGAAGCCACGGGCGTCGCGCAGCGGCGACTCCTCCTCGTAGTCCCAGCGGGCCCGGCCGCCCCGGTTGAGTTCGGGGCGCGCCCCGTAGGCGTTGACCACCTGGGAGGAGGTGACCATCGGGTTGGCCCCCGCCTGGCCGGGCACGGAGATGCCGTACTCGACCTCGGTGCCCATGATCCGTCTTACGCTCATCGACCTACCCGCTTCGCTCGCCGACCCGGTCCCCCGTCACGTCGAGCGTAGTCCGCGCCGCGCGGCGAGGGGGCGCGGCGGGCGGGCCACGCCGGGGCGGTGTCGCGGCCCCGGGTGGGGACGCGACGGGGCCCGAGACGTCGCTGTCGCGGACCCCGTCGCGTGCCGTCGGGGCTACAGGTACTGGCCGGTGTTGCTGGCGGTCTCGATCGACCGGCCGGCCTCCGTGCCCTTGCCACCGGAGACGAGCGTGCGGATGTAGACGATCCGCTCGCCCTTCTTGCCGGAGATGCGGGCCCAGTCGTCGGGGTTGGTGGTGTTGGGCAGGTCCTCGTTCTCGCGGAACTCGTCGACGCAGGCGTCGAGGAGGTGCTGTAGGCGCAGGCCCTTGCGGCCGGAGGTGAGGAACTCCTTGATCGCCATCTTCTTGCCCCGGTCGACGATGTTCTGGATCATCGCGCCGGAGTTGAAGTCCTTGAAGTACAGGACCTCCTTGTCACCGTTGGCGTAGGTCACCTCGAGGAAGCGGTTCTCCTCGGTCTCGGAGTACATCCGCAGCACGACCGCGTCGATCATGGCGGCGACGGTGGCCTGCGGGTCGCCGCCGTGTTCGGCCAGGTCGTCCGGGTGCAGGGGCAGCCCGGAGAGGATGTACTTGGAGAAGATGTCCTTGGCCGCCTCGGCGTCCGGCCGCTCGATCTTGATCTTCACGTCGAGCCGGCCGGGGCGCAGGATGGCCGGGTCGATCATGTCTTCCCGGTTGGAGGCGCCGATGACGATGACGTTCTCCAGCCCCTCCACGCCGTCGATCTCGCTGAGCAGCTGGGGAACGATGGTGTTCTCCACGTCGGAGGAGACGCCGGAGCCACGGGTGCGGAAGATCGAGTCCATCTCGTCGAAGAACACGATCACCGGGGTGCCCTCGCCGGCCTTCTCCCGAGCCCGTTGGAAGATCAACCGAATGTGCCGCTCGGTCTCGCCGACGTACTTGTTGAGCAGCTCGGGGCCCTTGATGTTGAGGAAGAAGCTGGTGTGCCTCTCCTTGCCCAACCGCTCGGCGATCTTCTTGGCCAGCGAGTTCGCCACCGCCTTGGCGATCAGCGTCTTGCCGCAGCCGGGCGGGCCGTAGAGCAGGATGCCCTTGGGCGGACGGAGCTGGTGCTCACGGAACAGGTCCGCGTGCAGGAAGGGCAGCTCCACCGCGTCGCGGATCTGCTCGATCTGCGCCTGGAGGCCACCGATGTCGGTGTAGTCGACGTCGGGCACCTCCTCCAGGACCAGCTCCTCGACCTCGCTCTTCGGGATCCGCTCGTACGCGTACGCCGAGCGGGGCTCGATCATGAGCGAGTCGCCGGCCCGGATCGGCGAGCCGATCAGGGTCTCGGCGAGGTGCACGATGCGCTCCTCGTCGGAGTGCGAGACCACCAGCGCCCGGTCACCCGGAGCGCCGTCGGGACCCGCGAGGATCTCCTTGAGCATCACCACCTCGCCGACCCGCTCGAAACCGAACGCGTCGACGATGTTGAGCGCGTCGTTGAGCAGGACCTCCTGGCCGCGTCGCAGCTCCGCGACGTCCAGCGAGGGTGAGACGGCCACCCGGAGCTTGCGCCCCCCGGTGAACACGTCCACCGTGCCGTCCTCGTGCGCTGCCAGGAAGACACCGTAGCCACTCGGCGGTTGCGCGAGGCGGTCGATCTCCTCCTTGAGGGTCACGATCTGCGCCCGGGCCTCCTTCAGAGTGCTCACGAGCCGTTCGTTGTTCTCGGTCAGCCGCGCCAACTGCGCCTGGGTGGCCGCCAGCCGCTCTTCGAGCTGCCGGACGTGTCGGGGGCTTTCGGTCAACTTGCGCCGCACCAGTGCGAGTTCCTCTTGAAGGAACGCGACCTGCGTGGAGAGATCGTGGGCCTCCTTCTCCCACCGTGCGGCGCGCGAGTCCGCGTCGTCGCTGCGTGCCACGTCCCACCTCCCCGGGGGGCTTGAACGTTCTGCCCTAACACTAGCCGCTATGAGGCCGATTCGGTCCCACGCAACGCCCTCGTCACTGAAGCTTGATCGCCAAGGGTGGCCGCCGAGGCAGGTCCGGGCCTTCGGGTACCGTCGTGTCGTGGGACGGGAGAACATGGGGGTACGCCGGTGAGCGAGGTCGCGACCGACCAGTTGCAGGTCTGGGTGGACCAGGACCTGTGCACGGGCGACGGCCTGTGCGTGCAGTACGCGCCGGAGGTCTTCGAGTTCGACGTCGACGGGCTGGCCTACGTCAAGGGCACCGACGGCGAGCTGCGGCTCGCGCCGGGCAGCCGGGTGGAGGTGCCCGAGCACCTGCGCCTGGAGGTGATCGACTCGGCGCGGGAGTGCCCGGGCGAGTGCATCCACGTGGTGCGCGGC
>NZ_SMKJ01000175.1:0-15134 GCF_004348615.1 Micromonospora sp. KC207 | reverse complement strand
GGCCGAAAAGACCGGCGGTCGTATGCCAGATACAACGCCCCGACCCCCGACCCGATTCCACCGCCACGGTGACCCCGCCCACCGGACACCGTCTGACAAACCCGACACCCGCCCCGATCGGGGGGCGAGGCGACTCCAGCGGCGGCGAGTGTTCGGTGAGGTGGCCAGTGCGCCATGGCGATGGCTGATGCGGCGTCGGCGTGGCCACCGCTCGAACGGCGTCGCCTCCAGCCGGCAGGGTGGCGATCTGCGCGGCGTGGCGCTGCTGAACCACCTGCGGCGGCAGCAGTTCGGGCAGCACCTTGTAGATGGTGCTGCGCGAGACGCCGACGAGCTTGGCGAGCGCGCTGATCGACCGCTCCGGTTCGGCGAGCAACTGGCGGGCGTAGGCGACCTTCTCCGGGGTCATCGCCGATGGACGGCCCAGGCGCTGGCCGCGGGCGCGGGCGGCGGCCAGGCCCTCGTTGGTGTTGGCCACGATGATCGTGCGGATGAACTCGGCCAGGGCGGCGAAGACGTGGAAGACGAACATGTTGCCAGCGGTGGTGGTGTCCAGCTTCCCGTGCAGCGACAGGAACCCTGCTCCGCGTGCGCGGCCGGCTCATCGGCCTCCAGGCTGCGCCGGGGTGAGGTGCTGGGCCTGCGCCGGGAGGACGTCGACCTGGCCGCCGGGGAACTGGCGGTGGCCTACCAGCTCCAGCACATCCGCCGGCAGCTCCTGCACCGGGAGACCAAGACCGAGTCGTCGGCTGCGACCCTGCCCCTGCCCGCCATCTGCGCCACCGTGCTGCGCTCCCGCCGGGACGACCAGCAGCGGCACCGCGAGCACGCCGGGCGGGCCCGGCAGGACAACGGCCTGGTCTTCACCACCCGGCTCGGCACGCCGATCGAGCCGAGGTACTTCCACCGGGAGTTCAAGACCCGCTGCCGAAAGGCCGGCGTCCGGGAGATCTCCGTGCACACCACCCGGCGCACCTGCGCCTTCCTGCTCGTGGCCCTCGACGTGCACCCCCGGGTCACCATGCAGATCCTCCGGCACAGCCAGATCGCCGTGACCATGAACATCTACGGCGAGGCCACCTCGACAGCCACCCAAACCGCCCTCAAGCGCCTCGGCGAACAGTTCGACACCTGAGCGCCGTTGCTGTACTCCGTTGCCGTACAAGATCGAAAAAGACCGTCTCCGACTACCGGAAACGGCCTTTGAACTGGGTGGAGCTGAGGGGATTTGAACCCCTGACCCCCTCGATGCGAACGAGGTGCGCTACCGGTCTGCGCCACAGCCCCTCCACCGGCGAGCCGGCTTCGGTCCCACCCGGCTTTCATTGGGCGGGCCGGCGACAAGACTAACAGCACACCCGCCCGCCAAGCGAATCCACCCCGTCGACCCGGTTAGCGCCTGCCCACCGGCCTGGTTAGCGCCTGCCCAGGGGCCTGGTTAGCGCCCACCATGTCGGCGACGTGGTGGGGTCCGACGGGTCGGAATACCGCCATGTCGACGACATGGAGTCGACTAAGTCGAGCCGCCCCAGCCGGCGAGCGGCCGGTACGCGGGTCAAGCCGGAGTCGATCGAGCGAGCGGCGGTCAGGCCGAGTGGGAGGTGCGGCCCGACTGGTACGGGCGGCCCCGCAGTCCGCCCGTACGTCGGTAGGACACGGAACCGCCGCCGCTGGCCGCCGGCGGCAGGTCGGCGGGACGGTCCAGGCCCATCGCCGTGCGGCGTACCGCCTCGCGCTGGGCCGCCAGGCGGCGCTGGGCCTCCCGGCGGGCTGCCGCGCGGCGGGCCTGCTCCCGGCGCACCTCGGCCTGGCGGGCGGCCAGCCAGGCTGTCTCCCGGGCTTGGGCGCGCCGGCGGCGGCGCTCGGTCAGCGCCCGCTTACGCAGGTGCACCACGTACGTCAACAGGAGGGTAGCGGTCACCGAGAAGCCGATCCAGAAGCCGGGGCCGACCACGGCCACCCCGATCAGTTCGACGAAGTTGAGCAGCAGCAGCGCGGCGAGCACCCGCCGCCTGCGGTAGATCGCCGGGGTGTGCGGGCGGCGGCGAGGCGCGACCCGTCGACGGGACTTCGCGGCGGGCGGGACGGCACGCAGCCGGCCTCGCCGACGGGCCGGGGCGGCCGGGGCGGAGACGGGGGCGGAGAGACTGCCCGCACTCGCACCCTCACTCAGGGTGACGACAAGGTTGCGGGAAGGATTGACCGGCCGGCGACCAGGGACAGTGCGTCGCCGCCGGCGGCGCTGGAGCACCCGCGCCGTCGACTGCGCCCGCTCCGCCACCAGCCGCTCGGCGGCATCGTACCGGCGAACCAGCGCCGGCGCGAGGGCGAGCAGACCGGCGGCGGCGAGGACGGCGAGGAGCACCGAGGTCGGCACCCTCACCCCTCCCGTCACCGAGTTCGAGGCAACCGCCGTACGGCCGCAGGATCTTCGACGAACCCCGTTCCGGGCGGTCGATCATACGGTCACGCAGCGCTTGCCGCAGCTTGCAGTTACTTGAGGTTACGGGCCACCGACCACGTTGATTGTGCGCCGCGCCGATCAAGCGGGGGTGGGAGGGTTCACCCGCTGGTGGCGCGCAGCCGGTGCCAGCGTGCCAGCAGGCCGCCCTCGGCGGCCACTTCCTCGCTGGTCATGGCGTATCCGATGTGGTCGCGCCACGCACCGTCGATGTGCATGTAACGCACGTGGTACGACTCTTCGCGAAAGCCGAGCTTCTCCACCACCCGGCGGGACGGCTTGTTCTCCGGCCGGATGTTCACCTCGATCCGGTGCAGCCCGCCCGGACCGAACGCGTGGTCCACGGCGAGCGCCAGCGCGGTGGGGATGACCCCCTGCCCGGCGACCCGGGAGTCCACCCAGTACCCGGCGTACGCCGAACAGAACGCCCGCCGGACGATGCTGCCGATGTTCACGTGCCCGACCAGCCGCTCCCCGCCGTGCTCGCGCAGGCAGACCGCGAACGGCATCCCCTCGCCGGTGCGCGCCGAGCGGCGCTGGTCCTTGTGGACCCAACGGAACGCGGCCGGCGAGTTCAGCTCGTCCCAGCCGCCCGGTAGCGCCGACTCCCACGGGGCCAGCCAGGACCGGTTGGCGCGGCGCACCTCCGACCAGGCCGCCGCGTCCGAACGCCGGTACGGCCGCAGCAGCACCGGGCCGTCCGCGAGCACCACCGGCCAGCCCGGCGACCGCCCCGACCACAGAGCACTCACCGGACCTGCCTTCCGCTCGCGACTGCGGGGCTCGCAAGCTCACTCCTCGCGCTCACCGGCGCCGGTCCAGCAGGAGGACGTCCACGGTGGAGCCGGCGGCGGCCGTGGTCACCCGCTCGCCGAGCACCATCAGCCCGTTCGCCTCGGCCAGGCCGGACAGGGTGAACTTCCCGCCCGGCAGCGGCTGGACGGTGTAGCCCCCGCCACGCCGCTCGGCGACGTGCGCGGGGCGGAACTCGCGCAGCCCACCGGGCGAGGTGATGGTCTCCAGCAGGTGCGCGCGCACGCTCGGCCGGAACACGGGCTCGGCTCCGGCCAGCAGGTTGATGGCGGGCCGGGCCAGCACCTCGAAGCCGATCAACGCCGCGCCGGGCTCACCGGGAAGACAGACCACCGGCACCTCCTCGGCGCCGACCGTACCGAATCCGAGAGCGGTGCCGGGATAGAGGGCCACCTCTGTGAAGGTGACCGGACCGGCCCGGCCTCCCTCCCGGCGGGACAGGATGCGCCGCACCATGTCGCCCGGCCCGGTGCCGGTGCCGCCGGTCGTGATGATCAGGTCGGCGCGCAGGGTCTGGTCCTCCAGCAGACCGCGCAGCCCCTCCGGGTCGTCGTCGCAGATCCCCACCCGGTACGCCAGCGCGCCCACCTCGGCCGCGGCGGCGGTCAGGGCGTGCGAGTTCGCGTCCACCACCTGGCCGGGCTGGCTGCCCCGGCCCACGTCGACCAGCTCGTCGCCGGTGGCCACTATGACCACCCGGGGGCTGGGCCGCACCACCACGTGCCCGATGCCGGTGGCGGCGAAGACCGCGACCAGGGCCGGGGAGACGTACGTGCCGGCGCGGGCGAGCAGGGTGCCGGCCGGCAGTTCCTCACCGACGCGGCGCACCCCGTACCCCCGCTTGGGGGTGCGGAAGATTTCCACGGCGGCCATGCCCTGGTCGGTCCACTCGACGGGCACCACCACGTCGGCGGCGATCGGCAGCGGCGCGCCGGCGGCGACCGAGAAGCAGGCCCCCGGGGTGAGCCGGACCGGTCGCCAGCTCGCCGCGCCGAGGTCGCCGACCACGTTGAGCCGTACCGTGCGGGACCCGGACGGGCCGGAGCGGCCGGCGTACCCGCCCGCCGCCCGGCTCGCGCCGGAGAGATCCTCCCAGCGGGCCGCGTACCCGTCCACGGCCGCCTGGTCGAAGGCCGGGTAGGAGTGCGGCGCGACGACGTCCTCGGCGAGGACGTTGCCGTACGCCTGGGTGAGGTCGAGGTCGAGCGGAGGCAGCGCGCGTAACCTGCGCAGCACACTGCCCAGGTAGTCGGCGAGCGGCGTCAACTCGTTCGCGGCCGCCTCGGCGTCGGCCGTCGCGGTCATGTACTAGGACCGTCCGACCCGTCGCGCATCCCGTTGAGGATCGCCGCGGTGACGGTCTCGTCGCCGTTGTTGACGAACTCGGTGAGCCACTTGCGGAACTCCGCGCCGAGGTCCTCGCGCTCGCAGGCGATCTGCACCACCGTCTGGAGGTACCCCAGCGGCATGCCGGTGTCGTAACGGGTGCCCCGGTAGACGATCGCGTGCACCGGGACGCCCTCGGTGCGCAGCAGTTCCATCGCGTCGGTGAGCTGGATCTCGCCGCCGCTGCCCGGCTCGGTGCGGCGGATCGCGTCGAAGATCCGCCCCGGCAGCACGTACCGGCCGAGGACGGCGAGGTTGCTGGGGGCGTCCTCCGGCTTGGGCTTCTCGACCAAGCCGGTGACCTTCACGACCTCGCCGATGTCGGTCAGCTCCGGCTCGGCGGCCTCGACCGAGGCGATGCCGTAACGCTTCGTCTCGGCCGGGTCGACCTCGAAGAAGGCCAGCACGACGCCGCCGGTGCGGGCCTGAAGCTCCAGCATCGCCGGCAGCAGCGGCTCGGACGGCTTGACGAACTCGTCGCCGAGCAGCACCGCGAAGGGCTGGTCGCCGACGTGCGACTCGGCGTACCCGACGGCGTGGCCGAGGCCGAGCTGCTCCGGCTGCCGGCAGGTGTAGATCTCGGCCAGCTCGCTGGGGCCGCGCACTGCGGCCAGCCGCTCGGTGTCGCCCTTGGACTCCAGCCGGGCTTCCAGGTCGGGCCGGCGGTCGAAGTGGTCGACCATCGATGTCTTGCCACGCCCGGTGATCAGCAGCACGTCGCCGATACCGGCCTGGGTGGCCTCCTCGACGATGAACTGGAGGACGGGCCGGTCGACGACCGGCAGTAGCTCCTTGGGCACCGCCTTGGTGGCCGGCAGGAACCGGGTGGCCAGGCCGGCGGCCGGGATGACTGCCTTGACCGCGCGGGAACGACCGGTTGCGGTGGCCGTTGAGGGGTTCGCTGAGTGCTCCGACATGTCGCGAGACTATCGGCCACGGCCATGCTGCGACGGGTGAGGACCGGAAGACGCGCCGCCCGGCCCGGACCGCGCCGCCGGCGCGTCCGACCACCCGGCGTCCAGGTCGGCCGGGTGGTCGGCCACCCCGGCCCGGTGCGGGGCGTCCGGCGGGCCGATCGGAGCACCCGCCCGGGGCAGCCCGTCGGCGGGGCTGACCGAACCGGCCGGCACGGCCAGTTCCTCCACCGGGGGCCAGGGCCGGGCCTCGGCCAACCGCCAGGTGTCGCGACCGGCCGCCTTCGCCGCGTACAGGGCGTCGTCGGCCGCGTCGAGGACCTGCTGGCCGGTGGAGGCGTGATCCGGGTACACGGCGATGCCGACGGAGACGGTCACCCGGATCCGCACCCCGCCGTGGGTGCCCACCGGGATGGGGGCGTCCCGGGTCGCCGCGCCGAGCCGCTCGGCCACGATGGCCGCGCCCCGCGCGTCGGTCTCCGGCAGCAGCACCACGAACTCCTCTCCACCCTGGCGGAAGGCCAGGTCCACCTCGCGGATCTCGCCCCGCACCCGGCGGGCGAACTCGGCGAGCACGGCGTCCCCGGCAGCGTGCCCCCAGGTGTCGTTGACCTCCTTGAACCGGTCCAGGTCCAGGGCGAGGACGCTCAGCATCCGGCCGAACCGGCTGGCCCGCTCCACCTCTCGACGGATCGACTCGCGCAGGTAGCGGTAGTTCCACAGCCCGGTCAGCGGGTCGGTCAGCGACAGCCGCTGGGCCTCCTCGTGCACCCGCACGTTGTCCACCGCCACCGCCGCGTGCCCGGCGAAGGTCCGCAGGGTGTCCAGGTCGTCGTCGTCGAACTCGTCCCCGCCGGGCCGGTCGTAGAGGACCAGCACGCCGAGCGCCGCCGCCGGCCCGTCGGGTACGCCCTGGTCCGCGCCGGGCCGGGCGGCCGGGTCGGCCGGGCCGCCGGGGGTGGCGAAGGGCACCGCGACGTACGTCTCGCAGCGCGGCTCACCGATCGGGTCCGTCTCCGGGTCGGCCCGCCCCCGGCGCGGTTGACCGGTCGCCGCCACCGCGCCGACGATCCCGCCGCCGACCGGCACCCGCAGGCCGGTCGCGCCGGTGGCCTCCGGTTCCGCCCCGGCGTCGGGCGACCAACGCCCGTCGAGTCCCTCGGCGCACTGGCCGACCAGCACACCGCCGTCGACCAGCAGCACCGCCCCGGCTCGGGCCCCGGTGGCGGCGATCGCGCTGTGCAGGATGACCCGCAGGATGCGTTGCAGGTCGTGGGTGCTGGCCAGGGTGTCTCCGAGCACGGCGAGGTGACCACGCAGTTGGTCCCGGCTGCTGGTGAGCGCCTGCACGTAGATGCCGGTCTCGCGGGTCATCCGGTTGAACGCGCCGGCCAGCCGGCCCAGCTCGTCGCGGCTGCGCACCGGCACCCGGGTGCCGAGGTCGCCGTGGGTTACCCGGTCCGCCGCGCCGGCCAGCTCCACCAGTGGGCGCGTGGTGACCCGGGCCAGCCGCCACGCGGCGGCCACCGCCAGCAGCCCGGCCAGCACCACCGCGCCGACCAGCGCCGCGTACAGGTCGGGGGGCTGTTCGCTGGGGACGGAGAGCACCAGCGGCAGGGGCTGGCCCGGCCCGGGAAGGACCCGACGGACGTACCGACCGTCGCCGGTACCGGTGACCCGGTCGCCGGCGGCCCGGCGCGCGGCGGCGAGCACCCCGTCGCGTACGGCCGGGGCCTCGGTGGTGTGCGCGACCCCGACGGGCCCGGGCGCGTCGTCGAGGAGGGTGACCGCGACGCCGGTGACCGCCGCCAGGCGGGCGACGAAACCCGGGTCGACCGGCTGGGCGGCGGCGACCGTGCCGAGGTCCCCGCCGGCCCGGTCACGCAGCACCACACGGGCGGCGAGCGCCCCGACCGGGCCGGTGGCCGAAGCGGCGGCGCAGTCGCGCCAGGGCTGGGCGGGGGCGCCCGGGGTGGCGTACGCCGGGACGCCGGACACGTCGGTGACCAGCACCGCGGCGGCGAGGCCCCGGCTGACCACCTGCCCGGCGGTGCCCGCCCGCCCCGCCGCGTCGGGGGCCAGGGCGACCGCGTCGGCCGCCGCGCGCAACTGCTGGCAGAGGGCGTCGACCGAGGTGCGCACCGTCGCGACGGCCAGGCCGAGCCGCTCGGCCGCGCGGTTGCGGTCCACGGCCGTCATGGTCAGGCCGACGAAGAACGCCCCGAGCAGGACCGGGCCGAGCACCACCGTGAGGAAGGCCGCCGTCAACCGCCCGCGTAGCGTCAACGCTCCCCCCGGAAGTTCCGCGCCCGATGTAGCGATGCTGACACAGTGCGACCGTGAGACAAACGTTGCGTCAGGAGTGTTGCGTGCCAGATTTTTCTGATGGAGCGGAAGTTGCCCATGAGGCGAAGCGGAGCGCGCGGGTGGATCTGCTCGCCCACCGTCGCGCGCTGCCCATCCCGGCGCGCGCGCAGGCTGCGGCGCGCGTGCAGGCCGCACTGGCCGGTCTGGTACGCCGGCTGCGCCCGGCCCGGGTGACCGGGTACGTGCCGGTCGGCTCCGAGCCGGGCGGCCCGGAGCTGCCGGAGGTGCTGCGCATGGCGCTGCCGCCGGGCGGCGAACTGCTGCTGCCGGTGCTCCGCGACGACCTCGACCTGGAGTGGGCCGCGTACACCGGGCCGGGCTGCCTGATCGCGGCCGGCCGGGGCCTGCGGGAGCCGACCGGGCCCCGGCTCGGCCGGGCGGCGATCGCCGACGCGCGGCTGGTGGTGGTGCCGGCCCTGGCGGTGGACCGGCTCGGGCGGCGGCTGGGGCGCGGCGGAGGCAGCTACGACCGGGCGCTGGCCCGAGTAGCCGACAGTGCCCTGACGGTGGCCCTGCTGCACGACGGAGAGCTGGTCGAACACCTCCCCGCCGAGCCGCACGACCGGCCCGTCCGCGCGGTGGTCACTCCCTCCGACGGGCTGCGTACGCTGACGGGCGGCGCCGTGTCGGTCCCGGCACTACCGCTGGACGAACCCGGGTCCGATGACGCACCATTGGCACTCGAATGAGTCGAGTGCCAACCGGCCGTGCCAGATCCGGAGGAGAACGTGCCCACGTACCAGTACGCCTGCACCGCGTGCGGCCAGCAACTCGAGGCGGTGCAGTCTTTCTCTGACGAGCCGTTGACCGAGTGCCCGGCGTGTGCGGGGCGGCTGCGCAAGGTTTTCAACTCCGTCGGCATCGTCTTCAAGGGCTCGGGCTTCTACCGCACCGACTCCCGCTCCGGCTCGGACGCCGCCAAGAACGGCTCCGCCGAGCCGGCCACGTCCGACTCGTCCACCGGCGGCGGCTCCGGCTCGTCGAACGGATCCGGCGGCGCGAGCGGCGGTTCCTCGACACCGTCGGGGTCGTCCTCGGGGTCGTCGGGGTCGTCGGGTGGCTCGGGGGCGTCCTCCTCGGGCGGCGCGGCGAAGACGCCGGCAGCCAGCGGTTCCAGCACCTCCTGACCGAAGCGCCCTAGCAGATCACCGGGCCGGATGGGGGTTGTCCACAGCCGGCCCCGTTGTCCACAGGTCCCGCCCCGGCCCGGGCGGGGCCGCCCCCGTTCGGCCTAACGTGCTGCTCCCGACGCCATGGTGGCGCCGGGACGGGGCAGGAGGGCCGGATGGGCAACGCCGGTGCGGGCACGGGATCACTGCGGCCGGTGCGCCGGCCACGGTTGCCGGGGCCCGCGACACTGCTGCGCGCCGTGCTGGTCGCCGCCCTGCTCGGGCTCGCCGCGGCGGTCCTCCAGACGCCGTCCGGCTGCCCGTCGCCGGCCGGCTCCCGATCTCCGGGCCCCGCCGATGCGCCCGCCGGGGCGGCTCCCGGTTCCGCCGCGCCACCGTCCGCCCTGCCACTGCCCGACGGGGCCGTCGGGGTGCCGATCCGGCTGGCTGAGCCAGCCGCGCTCGCGGTCGTCCGCCCGGGGGCCCGGGTCGACCTGCTCGCCGTGCCGGCCGGCGGTCCGGCCGCCGAGGCCGACCTGCTGGCGCCCCGCGCGCTGGTGCTCGACGTGGTCGGGGCCGGCACGACGGACGGCTCCTCGGCCCTGTACCTGGCGCTGCGGCCGGAGCAGGCGCAGCGCGCCGTCGGGCTCCCGGAGGGCAGCCGCTTCGCGATCGTGGTCCGAGGGTGAACGGCGGGCGGTCACGGCCGCGCAACCGGCGTCGCGGCTCCCGGTCACGGCCGCGCAGCCAGCGTCGCGGCTCCCGGGTCGCCGGCGGGCGGCGGTCAGGCCCAGTGTGGCGGGCGCTCGGCGAGCAGCCAATCGTCGTTGCCGCCGGACGTCTCGCCCCAGCCCCGGTCCGTGTCGTCGGCCGTCTGCTCGGGCAGCACCACGAAGTCCTCGCTCAGGTCGACGGCGCGGTCGTCGTCGCCGCGCGCCTGCGCCACCGGGTCGATGCTCACGAGCGGCAAGACTACCCGGGACCCGGCCCGCGTCCGACCGGCCACGCGGCCGAAGGGTTGGTAGCGTCGGTCGGCGTGACCACGCCCAGCGGTGACCGCCCCGAGGACGACTACTGGCGTCGCCCGCCGGACCAGACCGGCGACGGTGCGCCCGGCGACCCGGCGCCCCCGGGCCCACCGGCCCCCGGCGCGGCCGGCACCGACCCGGCGGCGAGATACGACGGGCCGCCGCCCACCACCCTGCCGCCGCCCGGCTGGCGTCCCCCGCTGCACGTGCGGGCGGCACCGCCCCGCCAGTTACCGCCGCAGGACATGGCGGGGCTGGACGCCGTCGAGCAGCGGGCCCAGCACGTCACCTGGGGCGTCGGCGCGATCGCCGGAGTGGTGTTGCTGGCCCTGCTCTGCCTGCTGTGCTCCCGGGCGTTCTTCTGACCGGGCCCCGGGCGGGGCGGCTCAGAGCACCCGACCCCAGGCCGCCTGCGCACCGGAGTCGCCGGTGAGGAAGACGTAGACCAGCGAGGCCACGCCCAGCGCGACCACGACCACCGTCAGCAGCAGGGGCAGCCAGGACGGCAGGCGGGACGGCCGGTCGTCGCGGGTCACCAGCAGCAGGGCGATGGCGGCCACGGCGAGCCCCACGGTGAACCAGAGCAGCGTCTCGGCGTACTCGGCGTGCTCGTGGATCTGCGCGAGCAGGGCCGGGTCGAAGCCCTTCTCCTGGAACGCCTCCTCCAGGGCCTCGCCCGTCTCGGTCGACACCCAGGTGACGATCGGGGTCAGCACCGCGAGGCCGACCACCGCCCAGCCCAGCCGGGGACGCCACCTCGGCACCAGCCCGTACGCGCTGGCCAGCAGCGCCAGCAGCGGCACGAACACCACCGCCGCATGGATCACCAGAATGTGACTCGGCAACCCGTTGATCTCCCTGAACACCGACACCTCCGCAGTGGACGCGATCCCCGCGGCCGCCAGCGTACGCCGGGGTCAACCGCAGCGGCCGCCCTGACGATCATCGGGTGACCCGGTGGGCCCACCCGGCCGCTCCTGTCGGAGGGCGCACCGGGTGGCCCGTGGCTGTGGCCCGGGCCACCCAGGTCATGAGCTCGCTTGTCGGCCGGTGACCCCCGTGCTGTCATTGGTCTCATGTCCAGTGGCGAGGAACTGCTCCGGTCGAGGGGCCTGCGGGTCACCCGACCGCGCCTCGCCGTGCTGGACGTCCTCGCCGCCGGCGGCCACCTGGAGGTCGACGAGATCACCCGGCGGGTGCGGGAACGCCTCGACTCCGTCTCCACCCAGGCCGTGTACGACGTTCTCGGCGCGCTGTCCCGGGCCGGGCTGTCCCGCCGGATCGAGCCGGCCGGCAGTCCCGCCCGGTACGAGGCGCGGGCCGGCGACAACCACCACCACGTCGTCTGCCGGGGCTGCGGCGAGATCGCCGACATCGACTGCGCGGTGGGCGAGAAGCCCTGCCTCGACCCGAACATCGCCCACGGCTTCGAGGTGGACGAGGCGGAGGTCACCTTCTGGGGGCTCTGCCCCACCTGCCAGGCCCGCCGCCGCGCCGACGCCTGACACCGGTGCCCCGGCCCGCCCGGGCACGCGGCCGGGTATGGCACCCTTGATCGGGTGGACTCCGATGACCTCGGCCTGTTCGGTCCGGGATCGGTCACGTGGAAGGTGCACGAGGAGCCGATCCTGATCGTCGCCGGCCTGCGCTCGCTCTACCTCCAGGCGCTGCACCCCCGGGCCATGGCCGGGGTGGCCCAGAACAGCAACTACCGCACCGACGCGTGGGGCCGGCTGGTCCGGACCGCCACCTACGTCGCCACCACCATCTACGGCACCACCGCCGAGGCCGAGGCGGCCGGGGCCCGGCTGCGCCGGCTGCACGGCCGGATGCGGGCCACCGACCCCGACACCGGGGAGGAGTTCCGGATCGACGAGCCGGAGCTGCTGCGCTGGGTGCACGTCACCGAGATCGAGTCGTTCCTCAGCACCGCCCGCCGGGCCGGGCTACCGCTGACCGACGCCGAGGTCGACGGCTACTACACCGAGCAGCGCCGGGCGGCAGCCCTGGTCGGGCTGGACCCGGCGGACGTGCCGGGCACGGCGACCGAGGTCGCGGAGTACTACCGGCAGGTTCGGCCGGACCTGCGGATCACCCGGGAGGCGGCGGAGACGGCCGTCTTCCTCACCGCCCCGCCCCTGCCGTGGAAGCTCAACCTCCCGGCCCGGGTCGGGTTGAACCTCGGGCCGGCCCGGCTGGCGTACTTCGGCGTCGCCGGCACGGCGTTCGCGCTGCTGCCGCCCTGGGCGCGCCGGTTGTACGGCGGTCTGGGGCTGCCGACCACCGAACTGTCGGCCGACCTCACCGTCCGCGCCCTGCGGCTCGCCCTGGCGGCCCTGCCCCGCCGCTGGCGGGAAGGCCCGTTGCAGCAGGCGGCGAAGGAACGGGCCGCCCGCGTGGCCCTGCGCTGACCCGGCCCTGCCAGCAGGCGGCGGGCGAATCAGTCTCGGCGCTCCATCGCCGCCCAGGGGTCCTTGCCCGGGGTCTGCGACCCCGTCGGGCAGGCACGGCGGTAGTCGCACCAGCCGCAGCGGGGCCCGGCCTCGGCCGGGAAGGCGTCGTCCGGATCCGCGCCGTCGGCGACGGCCCGCTCGGCGGCCATGATGTCCCGCGCGGTCTCCTCGGCGCGGGTGACCTGCCGGGCCAGCGACTCGGCGGTGTGCTCGTGCGCCGCGACCGTGCCGGTGGGCAGGTGGTGCAGCTCCACCCGGCGACACGGCCGGCGAAACACCCGCTCGGCGGCGTACGCGTACAGGGCCAGCGCCTGCGAGCCGCGCGCGTCGTCGGCGTCCAGCCCCGCGCGGCCGGTCTTGTAGTCGACGATGACCAACTCCGGGCCGCTCGTGCCGGGGCGGGAGTCGATCCGGTCGGCGCGCCCGTTGAACGCCAGCACCGCCGTCTTGACCGCCACCACCCGCTCGACCCCGACCGGGTCGGCCTGCGGATCAAGCGCATCGACGTAGGACTCCAGCCAGGCCAGTGCCCGCCGGTACGCGTCGCGCTCCTGCTCGTCGTCGCGGAACCCGTCGCGGACCCAGGTTCCCCTGAGCAGCCCGGCCAGCGCCTCCGGGCGGCGGCGGTCGGCGGGCAGGGCGTACCAGTTCTTCAGGGCGTTGTGCACGCTCGCGCCAAGCGAGTTGTGGGCCCACGGCGGGCCCTTCGGCGGCGCGGGCCGATCCACGTACGAGTAGCGGTAGCGGCGGGGGCAGTCCGCGTACGCGCCGAGCTTGCTGGGGGTGCACACGAACAACCGCTCCGGCATGCCGTCGAAGCCGAGCTGCTCGGGCTGGGCGGACTGGCGGGACGGGGTGGACTGGCCGGCGCGGGGCCGCGGGGCCCGGCCCGCCCCGGCGGCGGGTCGACCGGCGGGGCGGCCGGATGAGGAGGCTGGCACCCTGCGATCCTGCCACCCGGGTGCGACGGTCCGGCCGACCCGGTCGGCGGGTCGCGCCACCGGGTCAGGTCGTGCTCGCGCCGCCAGGTGAGCCGTGCTCGCGCTCCGGGTCAGGTCGTGCTCGTGTACTGGGTGACGAAGGCCGCGATGGCGTCGGCGATGAGCTGCACGGCGATCGCGGCGAGCAGCAGGCCGGCGATCCGGGTGAGCACCTCGATCCCACCGGGGCGCAGGATCTTGACGATCCCGCCGGAGAAGCGCAGGACGACCCAGACGGTCAGCATCACCGCCACGATGGCCGCCGCGATGGCGCCATAGTCGACCACCCGGTCGGCCTGCTGGACGAAGAGCATGGTCGCCACGATGGCGCCCGGCCCGGCCAGCAGCGGGGTGCCCAGCGGCACCAGGGCGATGTTGGAGGTGGCCTGCTGGGTGGGGTCATCGGCCTTGCCGGTCAGCAACTCCAGGGCGACGAGGATAAGCAGCAGGCCGCCGGCCGCCTGGAGCGCCGGCAGGTCGACGTGCAGGTAGGCGAGCAGGGTCCGCCCGGCCACGGCGAAGACCACGATCACCCCGAGCGCCAGGGCCACCGCCTGCCAGGCCGCCCGGTTGCGGTCCCGGGCGGGCAGGGGGCCGGTCAGCGCGAGGAAGATCGGCATCATGCCCGGCGGGTCGACGATGACCAGCAGGGTCACGAAGACCTCACCGAAGAGCTTCAGATCCACCCGGACACGGTAGCCGCGCAGGTGGAGGCGGATCAGGCCGAAGCGACGGGGGTCACGCCGGTGGCCTCGGCCACGATCCGCCCGTACGCCTCGGGCGACGTGGTGAACGCGCCCAGCCGGACGGTCTTGTGCGTGCCGTGGAAGTCCGACGAACCGGTAACGAGAAGGCCCAGTTCGGCGGCGAGCGCCCGGACGTGCGCCCGCTCGGCCGCAGAGTGGTCCTCGTGGTCGGCCTCCAGGCCGACGAGCCCCGCCGCCGCCAGCTCGACGATCAGCTCGTCGGGCACGACCCGGCCCCGCCGACTCGCCTTCGGATGGGCGAAGACCGGTACGCCGCCGGCGGCCCGAACCAGCCGAACCGCCCGAAACACGTCGATGTCGTCCTTGGGCAGCCGGTACCGCCGGCCCAGCCACTGCGGCCCGAACGCCTCGGTGGTGGTAGCCACCAGCCCGGCGCGGATCAACGCCTGGGCGATGTGCGGGCGGCCCACCGTCCCACCGCCCGCTCCAACCAGGATCTCCGGCCAGCTCAGCTCGACGCCGTCGGCGCGCAGCAGCGCGACGATCCGCTCCCCGCGCACCTCGCGGGCGGCCCGCACCCGGGCCAGTTCCGCGCCCAGCTCCGGCTCCTCCGGGTCGAAGAGGTACGCGAGCAGGTGCAGCGCCACCGGCGGGTCGGCGCCGTGCCAGCGGCAGGAGATCTCCGCGCCGCGCACCAGGGTAAGGCCCGGGGGCAGCGCGGCCACGGCGGACGCCCACCCGGCCGTGGTGTCGTGGTCGGTGATCGCCAGCACGTCCAGGCCGGCGTCGGCGGCGGCCCGGACCAGCTCGGCCGGGGTGAGGGTGCCGTCGCTGGCCGTCGAGTGGGCGTGCAGGTCGATCCGGGTGGCGGCCTGTCTCTTATACACAGCTTACTCTGCCGAAAAGTTAGAAGCTT
>NZ_SMKJ01000174.1:0-15158 GCF_004348615.1 Micromonospora sp. KC207 | reverse complement strand
GGTGACGGACGCCCTCGGCGAGTTCGGCGCTCAGGGCCCGCAGGGCGGTCAGGCCGGCGGCCGGATCGGGGGCATCGAGCAGGCAACGGATCAGCGCGCTGCCGACGATCACCCCGTCGGCGTACCCGGCGACCGTGCCGGCCTGCGCGCCGGTGCCGACGCCGAGCCCGACGCCGACCGGCAGGTCGGTGACCTCACGCAGCCGGGAGACCAGGATCGGCGCGGCCTCGGAGGTCTGCGAGCGGGCGCCCGTGACGCCCATGATCGCGGTGGCGTAGACGAAGCCCCGGCAGTGCTCCACGGTCATCCTCAGCCGCGCGTCCGTCGACGACGGGGAGACCAGGAAGGTGCGGTCCAGCCCGTGCGCGTCCGAGGCGGCCAGCCACTCGTCGGCCTCGTCGGGGATCAGGTCAGGGGTGATCAGGCCGGTGCCGCCGGCCGCCGCGAGGTCCCGGGCGAACGCGTCGACGCCGTACTGCTCGATCGGGTTCCAGTAGGTCATCGTGACCACCGGCGCGCCGGTCGCCGCGACCGCCTCGACGATGCGCAGCGTGTCGGCGGTGCGCACGCCGCCGGCCAGGGCGATGTCGCTGGCCTTCTGGATCACCGGGCCGTCCATCACCGGGTCGGAGTACGGGATCTCCACCTCGATGACGTCCACGCCCGCGGAGACCATGGCGGTCATCGCGGCGATGCTGCCCTCGACGGTCGGGAAACCGGCCGGCATACAGCCCACCAGCACGGCCCGCCCGTCTGCACGGGCCTTGTCGAACGCGACCCCGATCCGGCTCACGGTCTCACTGCTCCTTGTCGAGGATGCCGAAGTACTCGCCGGCGGTATGCACGTCCTTGTCGCCCCGGCCGGAGAGGTTGACCACGATGACCGGCTCCCGGCCCAGCTCCGCGGCGAGCCCCGGGGCGATCTTGCGTGCACCGGCGAGCGCGTGCGCGCTCTCGATCGCCGGGATGATCCCCTCGGTGCGGCAGAGCAGCTCGAACGCGGCCATCGCCTCGGCGTCGGTCACCGGCAGGTACGTCGCCCGGCCGCTGTCGTGCAGCCACGCGTGCTCCGGCCCGACGCCCGGGTAGTCCAGGCCGGCCGAAATGGAGTGCGACTCCATCGTCTGCCCGTCGGCGTTCTGGAGCACGTACGTGCGGGCACCGTGCAGCACGCCCGAGGATCCGCCGGTGATGCTGGCCGCGTGCCGGTCGGTGTCCACGCCCTCCCCGCCGGCCTCGAAGCCGTACAGCCGCACTCCCGCGTCGGGCACGAAGGCGTGGAAGATGCCCAGCGCGTTGGAACCGCCGCCGACGCAGGCCGCGACGGCGTCCGGCAGCGCGCCGGTCAGGTCGAGGCACTGCGCGCGGGCCTCGACGCCGATGCCCCGGACGAAGTCCCGGACCAGCTCCGGGAAGGGGTGCGGGCCGGCGGCCGTGCCGATGAGGTAGTGGGTCTCGTCGACGTTGGCGACCCAGTCCCGCATCGCCTCGTTCATCGCGTCCTTGAGGGTGCGCGAGCCGTTGGTGACCGGAACGACGGTGGCGCCGAGCATCCGCATCCGGGCCACGTTGAGCGCCTGCCGCCGCGTGTCCACCTCGCCCATGTAGACCACGCAGTCGAGGTCGAACAGGGCGGCGGCGGTGGCGGTGGCCACACCGTGCTGGCCGGCACCGGTCTCGGCGATCACCCGCCGTTTGCCCATCCGCTTGGTCAGCAGCGCCTGGCCGAGCACGTTGCGCACCTTGTGCGCGCCGGTGTGGTTGAGATCCTCGCGCTTGAGCAGCACCCGCGCGCCGATCTGCGCGGAGAACCGGTGCGCCGGGTAGAGCAGCGAGGGGGTGCCGGCGTAGTCGCGCAGCAGGGCGTCGAACTCGGCGAGGAACGACTCGTCGGACATCGCCTTGCGGTACGCGGCGTCCAGCTCGTCGAGCGCCGCGACCAGCGCCTCCGGGACGAACCGGCCGCCGAACCGGCCGAAGTGACCGGCGGCGTCGGGGACCTGACCGACCGGGGCCGGCTCGTTGGCGCTCATCGCGGTTGTCCTCTCGCTGCTGACCGGGCGCGGCTCAGCGCGCCGGACGGGGCGTCGCCGGGTGGTTGCCGGCGTTGACCAGGGCGGCCACCGCCTCGCGGGGGCTGGACTGGGTGACCAGGCCCTCGCCGACCAGCACGGCGTCGGCGCCGGCCGAGGCGTAGCGGATCAGGTCATGGGGGCCGCGCACACCCGACTCGGCGATCTTGACGACGTTGCTGGGCAGGCCGGGGGCGATCCGCTCGAACACCGACCGGTCGACCTCCAAGGTACGCAGGTCACGGGCGTTGACCCCGATCACCTGCGCGCCGGCCTCCATGGCGCGGTCGGCCTCCTCCTCCGTGTGCACCTCGACCAGCGCGCACATGCCGAGAGACTCGATCCGCTCCAGCAGACCGACCAGCGCGTTCTGCTCCAGGGCGGCCACGATCAGCAGGACCAGGTCGGCGCCGTGCGCGCGGGCCTCGTGCACCTGGTAGCTGGAGACCACGAAGTCCTTGCGCAGCACCGGGACCTTCACCGCGGCCCGGACGGCGGCCAGGTCGTCGAGCGAGCCGCCGAACCAGCGCCCCTCGGTGAGCACGCTGATGGCCCGCGCTCCCCCGGCGGCGTACTCGCCGGCCAGGACGGCCGGGTCGGCGATCTCGGCCAGTTGGCCCCGGGAAGGCGACGAGCGCTTCACCTCGGCGATCACCGCCACGCCGGGCCGGCGCAGGGCCGCGTACGCGTCCAGCGGCGGCGGCGCGGCGGCGGCGAGTTCCCGGATCCGCTCCAGCGGAACCTGCTCCTGCCGTCGGGCGACGTCCTCACGGACGCCGGCCAGGATCTCGTCGAGGACGCTTCCGGACGCCGCCGGACCGGCCCCGTCCCCCTCCGCGTGCGCATGCTCAGCAGTCACCAACGGACTCCCCTCTCCGGGTGTCATGGGCCGATGCTAGGGGGCGCCACCTGGCAGCACGTGCCGGGGGTATGGCGCTCCTCACGAAATGGGCTGCGGCATAATGGCCGACTTCCGGTGAACGGTGCATCACCGAGCGCAACCGCCCCCATCGATCGCGGTGACAGAACCGCCATTCAATCCATCGACGATCACCCATCTCCATCGGATCATTGTCCGTCGTCGCCGCGCCACGCGCATGCCGATCGATGTTGTGACGAAGCTCAAGGCTGAACGGCCCTGTCCAGGTGACCGGGAACGGCGGACAGTTGACGTAGCGGTGACCACGGCGAAACGTGAGCCGGGCACCGTGGGACTCGGGCAGACTCGACGAGGAGCTGCCCATGTCCCGTCGGGCGGTCGCGGTGCGCGCCTGCCCAGGCCGTCGGAACGATCTTCGTGCGGGGTGACCAGATGAGCACTGCCGGGCCCAACCCGACCATCGGACTGACCACCATCTCCCGGACCGTGGCGTCGCTCGCCGTCGGGGTGGTGCACACCCTGGAGCGGGCCGTCGCGGGCGACGCCCGGGTCCGCACCGCGCGCGGCAACGCCTGGGAGGCCGTCTGCGCCGACCGGGCCCGCGCCGACCAGCGCGCCGAGCTGGATCGCCTGGTGGCCGAGCTGGCCGCCGCCCGTGCTGCCACCCGGGGCCGCCAGCCGGTCGGCTGATCCCGCCACCGTCGGCCGCCCCGCCACCGTCGGCCGCCCCGCGGCCCTCGGCCGGCATCGCGCGGCACACCGGGCGGCCCGCGCGGTGTGGCGGGCCAGCGGCGCGGCGGATCCACCGGTCAGTCGGCCGTCGGGTCCTCACCCCGGTCCAACGCGTCCCACGCCTCGGTGGTGCGCCGCCCGGTCACCGGGCCGGCCGTGGCCTCGCCCCGGGCGGGGCCGGCGGCACCGCGCGCCGGCCGCTCGTAGCGCGCCCCCATCCCCGGCCAGCGCGCGCCGCGCAGCGTGGTGAGCCCGCCACCGAGGGCGGCGAGCAGGCCGCCGACCAGGCACAACGCCGGCCACTGCCGGCTCACTGCGCCGTCGAACCCGGCCACCACGCCGTAGCCGCCGCCAACCGCCACGGCCACACCGAGCGCCAGCAGCAGGACTCCGATCAGCCGGCGCGGTACCCCCCGGGTGGCCAGCACCGCGCCGCCACCGGCCAGCCCGACCACCGCGAGTGCGGGCAGCCAGGGCAGCAGCACCGCCCCGGTGCGGGCCGCGCGCACCGGGGGCAGCGGCGCCGGCCGGGCCGCCAGCTCGACCGACCAGGTCCGGGTCGACGCCCACAGCGCCAGGCCCGCGCCGGCCAGGCAGAGCAGCACCGCGTACGTCAGCTCGCGCCGCCCCTGCGCGGCCGGCGCGGCGGCCCCGGGCGTCACCCGGTCGGCCGCCGGCCCGGTCACCGCGGCCACCCGCCGCCCACGACGCCCCGCCCCGCCGGGCTCACCGGGCCGGCCGCAGCGTCTCGGCGGCGGCGATGGCGGCGAGCACGGCCGCGGCCTTGCTGCGGGTCTCCTGGTCCTCCGCGGCCGGGTCCGAGTCGGCCACCACCCCCGCGCCGGCCTGCACGTACGCGCGGCCGTCGCGGATCAGCGCGGTGCGGATGGCGATCGCCATGTCCAGGTCCCCGCCGAAGCCGAAGTAGCCGACCGTGCCGCCGTAGAGGCCGCGCCGGACCGGCTCCAGCTCCTCGATGATCTCCATGGCGCGTACCTTCGGCGCGCCGGACAGGGTGCCGGCGGGGAAGGTCGCGGCGAGCGCGTCGAACGCCGTCTGCTCCTCCCGCAGCTCGCCGACCACGGTCGAGACGATGTGCATGACGTGGCTGTAGCGCTCGATGGTGGCGAACTCCGGCACCTCCACCGTGCCCGGTCGGCAGACCCGGCCCAGATCGTTGCGACCCAGGTCGACAAGCATCACGTGCTCGGAGCGCTCCTTCGGGTCGGCGAGCAGCTCGGCGGCGAGCCGGGCGTCGGCCTCCGGGGTGCCGCCGCGCGGGCGGGTGCCGGCGATCGGGTGCAGCAGCGCCCGCCGCCGCCCGTCGGGGCCGGCGCTGACCTTCAGGTGCGCCTCGGGCGAGGAGCCGACGATGTCGAAGCCGTCGAAGCGCAGCAGGTACATGTACGGGCTCGGGTTGGTGGTGCGCAGCACCCGGTAGACGTCCAGGGGGTCGGCGTCGGTGGGCCGCTCGAAGCGCTGGGCCAGCACGATCTGGAAACACTCCCCGGCCCGGATCGCCTCTTTGGCCGTGTCGACGGCCTTCGGGTAGCCGCCGGGGTCGGTGCGGCTGAGCACGTCGCCGACGGCCGGGCGGTCGACCGTGGAGATCATCGGCGGGATGGGCCGGGACAGCGCCGTGGTCATCGCGTCCAGCCGGCCCACGGCGTGGTGGTACGCGGCGGCGACCAGGGCGTCGCGGTCCGGCTCGTCCGCAGGCGGGAGCACCGCGTTGGCGATCAGGATCGCCGAGCCGTCGTAGTGGTCGAGGACCACCAGGTCGGTGGCGAGCATCATGCCCAGCTCGGGCAGGCCGAGGTCGTCCTCGGTCAGCTCGGGCAGCCGCTCGAAGCGGCGGACCAGGTCGTACCCGAGGTAGCCGACCATGCCGCCGGTCAGCGGCGGCATGCCGCTGACCGGGTCCCACGCCGGGCCGGCGAGGGCCTCGACGGTCTCGCGCAGCACCCGGACCGGGTCGCCGTCGGTGGGCAGTCCGGCCGGCGGCTGGCCCGTCCAGCACGCCGACCCCCCGCGCTCGGTGAGGGTTGCGCTGCTGCGCACGCCGATGAACGAGTACCGTGACCAGGCCATCCCCGCCGAGCCGGCTCCCTGCTCGGCGGACTCCAGCAGGAAGGTGCCCGGGCCGCCGGCCAGCTTACGGTAGACGCCCACCGGGGTTTCCGCGTCGGCGAGCAGCCGCCGGGTGACCGGGACGACCCGCCAGCGGGCGGCCAGGTCGGCGAAGGTGCGCTGGTCGGGGCTGGCGACGCCGTCGGTCATGCGGGCTCCCCTCCGGCGGTGACGGGCAGTTCGGTGAAGAAGCAGGTGCGCTCGCCGGTGTGGCAGGCCCCGCCGACCTGGTCGACGCTGACCAGCAGCGCGTCGCCGTCGCAGTCCAGCGCCACCGAGCGGACGTGCTGGTGGTGACCGGAGGTGGCCCCCTTGACCCAGTACTCCCGGCGGCTGCGCGACCAGTAGGTGGCCCGGCCGGTGGTGAGGGTGCGGTGCAGCGCCTCGTCGTCCATCCAGGCGACCATCAGCACCTCACCGGTGTCGTGCTGACGCACCACGGCGACCACCAGGCCGTCGGGGCCACGGCGCAGCCGCGCGGCGACGGCCGGGTCGAGCCGGGACGGACGGGCCGGGCCGGGCGTCCCCGGCGGGGTCGGGCGGGCGTGGGCGCCGGTCACCGGCGCGTCAGGTACGGGCACAGTGACCCATTCTCCCGCACGTGGCGAGGGCACCGGCGACGGCTCCCGCCGGGGGGCCGGCGCCGGCTCGGGCACGCCGGTGAGCTGCGCGAGATAGCGGTCCAGCCGCCCGTCGGACAGCGCCTCGGCGAGGTCCGCGCCGGCCACGGCGGCGATCTCGTCGGCGTACGGGCGGATCAGCGCGACGGTGCCGGCGACCAGGCGCCCGGCGGCGGCCCAGAGCTGCCCGGCGGAGCCGGGGCGCATGCCCAGGCAGAGCAGCATGTCGTCGCGGTACCCGGTCGGGGCGACCGGCAGGTCGAGGGCGGCGGCGAACGCCGCCCGCCGGGACACGACCCGCACCGACGGGTTGGCCAGCCGCAGCACGGAGGGGCAGAGCCGGGCCAGGTCGGCGGCGGCCAGCCGGACGCCGAGGTGGTCGCCCCGGGCCCGGGCCCCCGCGACCTTACCGAGTGTGGCGATCAGTTCCTCCAGCCTCGGCTCGTCGGCGGGCTGGCAGAGCACCGGCAGGTCGATCCGGGCGCGCCACCGGTCGTCGGCCCACAGCAGCCGGACCGGCGCGGTGACCGGCAGCCCGAACGCCCACTCGGCCGGCTGGGCGAGCCGGTCCCGCCAGGAGCGGACGTCGCGGACGGCCACCGAGACGTGGGTGAGCCGGCCGCCGGACTCGGCCAGGTAGGCGCGGCGGGCGGCGTACGGGGCGTTGATCAGCGGATCGGCCGGTCGAGCCGGCGTGGCGTCGGTGACCAGCACGTCGAGGTCGACGTCGCTGTGTGCCGTGGCGGCCCGGCGGGCGTGGCTGCCGCGCAGCAGGATTCCGACGACGGGCCGCTCGCCCGCGTGCCGCAGCCGGGCGGCCCAGTCGTCGAGGAATCCACTTTCCGGTGACGCAGCGTGACCCACCGCGCCATCGTGCCGTACGCCCGATCGGGGCGCAATGCCCGGTGCCGGACGGGCTGTCCGGTGAGGAGGGCTGACGCCCGGTCCGAAGGCTGGTGTCCGAGCGTTCTGATTCCTGCCTCGGGGTACCTTTCGCCGCTAATCCCGCTCGATGCCAACCCGTTGCGGACGGACGAACAACTCATCTAGCGTTGAGTTCATCGAGTGTTGAATTCTACTGTGGAGGTGGCGATGGACCACGCGATCGCAATCCGCGACCTGGTCGTGGACCGGGGGCGGCGCCGGGTGCTGCACGGCGTGACCTGCGCGGTGCCGCGCGGCGCGGTCACCGGTTTGCTCGGGCCCAGCGGCAGCGGCAAGACCACCCTCATGCGGGCCGTCGTCGGGGTGCAGACGGTCCGCTCGGGCTCGGTGACCGTGCTCGGCCGGCCGGCGGGCTCCCCCGCGCTGCGCAGCCGGGTGGGATACCTGACCCAGGCGCCCAGCGTCTACGCCGACCTCACCGTCGCCGAGAACGCCCGCTACTTCGCCGCCCTGCACGGCCGGGGCCGCGCCGAGGCGGACCGCGCCGTGGCCGACGTGGGGCTCGCCAACGCCGCCGGGCAGCTCGTCGGCTCCCTCTCCGGCGGGCAGCGCAGCCGGGCGTCGCTGGCCTGCGCCCTGGTCGGCGAGCCGGAGCTGGTCGTCCTCGACGAGCCGACGGTCGGGCAGGACCCGGTGCTGCGGGCGGACCTGTGGGCCCGGTTCCACGCCCTCGCCGCCGCCGGGACGACCCTGCTAGTGTCCAGCCACGTGATGGACGAGGCGGCCCGCTGCGACCGGCTGCTACTGATCCGCGGGGGCCGGCTCGTCGCCGACGACACACCCGACGCGGTCCGCGCCGCCGCCGGGGTCGACGACCTCGAGGAGGCGTTCCTGCGCCTGATCCGGGCCAGCGAGGCGGCCACGGTCGGGGAGGCGTCGTGAACCCACGCATCCTGGCCGCCACCATCGGCCGCATCCTGCGCCAGCTTCGGCACGACCGGCGCACCGTCGCCCTGCTCATGGTGGTGCCGGCCCTGCTGCTCGCCCTCATCTACTACATGTACGCCGACCAGCCCACCCCACCCGGCCAGCCGAGCACGTTCGACCGCGTGGCCCTGGTGATGCTCGGCATCTTCCCCTTCGTGATCATGTTCCTGGTGACCAGCATCGCGATGCTGCGCGAGCGCACCTCCGGCACCCTGGAGCGGCTGCTCACCACCCCGCTCGGCCGGCTCGACCTGCTCTTCGGCTACGGCATCGCGTTCGGCCTCGCCGCCGCCGGCCAGGCCGCGGTCGCCTCGGCGGTGGCGTACTGGGTGCTCGGGCTGACAACCGCCGGCAGCGCCGCCCTGGTGATCGCGATCGCCGTGGTCAACGCGGTGCTCGGCGTCGCCCTCGGCCTGCTCTGCAGCGCCTTCGCCCGTACCGAGTTCCAGGCCGTGCAGTTCATGCCGGTCGTGGTGGCCCCCCAGCTACTGCTGTGCGGGCTGTTCGTCGCCCGCGACGAGATGGCCGGCTGGTTGCAGGCGGTTAGCGACGTGCTCCCGCTGTCGTACGCCGTCGAGGCGTTGCAGGAGGTCGGCGCGCACGCCGAGCCGACGGCCACCATCTGGCGCGACCTCTGGGTGGTGGCCGGCGCGGTGGTGCTGGCGCTGGCGCTCGCCGCGGCCACCCTGCGCCGCCGCAGCGGCTGAGGCGCGGCGGGGGGCGAGGGTGGCGACGACGCGACGCACCGGGCGGCGGCCCGGCAATCCGGGCACCCGCGCCGCGATCCTCGACGCGGCCCGCGCCGCGTTCGCGGAGCGGGGCTTCGACGCGGCCTCGATCCGGTCGATCGCCGGGGCGGCCGGGGTGGACCCGGCGCTGGTGCACCACTACTTCGGCAGCAAGGACCAGCTCTTCCTGGCCGCGATGGGCGCCCCGCTCGACCCTGCCGAGCTGCTGCCCCGGGTGCTGTCCGGCGACGCCGACGGCGTCGGCGAACGGCTGGTGCGCACCTTCCTCAGCGTCTGGGACTCTCCGGCCGGCACGCCGGCGGTGGCCCTGCTGCGCTCGGCCGTCAGCAACGCGTGGACCGCCCGGCTGTTGCGCGAGTTCCTGGTCACCCAGGTGCTGCGGCGGGTCCTGCACCATCTCGACGTCGACCCGGCGGAGCTGCCGCTGCGCGGGTCGCTGGTGGCCAGCCAGATGATCGGGCTGGCCGTGATGCGGTACGTCGTCCGGCTGGAGCCGGTCGCCTCCGCCCCGCCGGAGACCCTGGTGGCGGCGGTGGGCCCCACCATCCAGCGCTACCTGCGCGGCGACCTGACGTAGCCCGGTCAGGCGGTCGGGGGCGTGGAGGCGCGCACCGGGCGGTGGTGGCAGAGCATCGGGTGCAGCAGCCGGGCCAGCTCCCGATGGTCGGCCACCGGGCCCGGGAAGGCCAGCCGGGCCCGCCGCCGGGCGCCGGGCCCGCCGAGGGAGACCAGCAGCCCGTACCGGTCGACGCGGACCACCCGGGGCGGGCCGTCGGGGCCGGACTCGACCAGGCCGAGCTGGCGGCGGACGTACGCGGCCATTTCCCGGCCGTGGCGCACGGCCAGCTCGGCCAGCAGCTCCGTCTCCACCGGGTGCAGCGGGTCCGGCTCCGCCTCGGCGTACGCCACGGGGTCGACCCGCAGCAGCCCGTCGGGGCGCTCCAGGCGGGCCTCGGCCACCTCGAAGCGGTACAGCCGGAAGCGGGTGCCCACGTCGAGCAGGTCGCCGGTCGGGTCCACCTCGGCGAAGTCCAGGGCGGCCCGGCGGGCCGCGTCCGCGTGCAGCGCGGCGGCCCAGCCGGAGACCCAGGCGCGGCCGAGCGACGGGGCGCCGGCGGCCGGCGGCAGGTCCAGCACGTCGAGCGCCACGGCGACGTCGGAGCCCGTGCCGAGGGGCAGCGCCGCCGCCAGGTCGCTGTGGACCGGGACGAGCAGCAGCACCCGCCCGTCGGCGTCGGTGACGTGCCGGACGTGGAACGGCCCGGGTCGCTGGGCCAGGTGGACCAGGGCCGGGAGCCGGCCGGCGACCAGCGTCCGGACGATCTCGGCGGGCGCGGGGCGCAGGGCGGGACTGGGGCGCATGACCCACCTCCGAAGGTTAGGCTTACCTAACAGCACCGTAAACCACGCGTGCCCCCACGTCCACCGGCTCGCCGTTTTCCCCGCCCGGGCCTGGAGATGCCGATCACGTTCGCGAAGCGGCAGCCGGTCAGCGGGTCTGCTCCAGCCATGAGGCATGCAGCAGGCCGTAGACCGAGTCGGGGTCGCGGACCAGCTCGTCGTGCGGCCCGCGCTGCACGATCCGGCCCCGGTCCACCACGATCACCTCGTCGGCGGTTTCGGCGGTGGAGAGCCGGTGGGCGATCGCGAGGGTGGTCCGGCCCCGGGTCACCGCGTCCAGGGTGCGTTGCAGCCGCACCTCCGTCGCCGGGTCCACCGCGCTGGTCGCCTCGTCCAGCACCAGCAGGTCCGGGTCCGCCACGTACGCCCGGGCGAGCGCCACGAGCTGCCGCTCCCCCACGCTCAGCGCCTCGCCCCGCTCGCCGACCGGGGTGTCCAGCCCGGCCGGCAGCCCGTCCAGCCAGTCCGCCAGCCCCAGCTCGGTGAACGCGGCCGTGAGCTCCGCGTCGGTCAGCTCCGGCCGGGCGAAACGGACGTTCTGCCCGACCGTGGCGTCGAACAGGAAGCCGTCCTGCGGCACCATCACCACCCGGGAGCGCAGCGAGGCGAACCGGACCTCGGGCAGCGGAACGCCGGAGAGCAGCACCGCGCCGTCGGTCGGGTCCATCAGCCGGGTGAGCAGCTTCGCGAACGTGGTCTTGCCGCTGCCGGTTTCGCCCACCACGGCGACCCGGCTCTTCGCCTCGATCTCCAGGGTCACGTCGTGCAGCACCGGCGGCCCGCCCGGATAGGCGAAGCCGACCCCGGCGAAGTGGATGTCCAGCGGCCCCGGGGGCAGGTCCCGGCCCTGCTCGCCCGGGTCGGCCACGTCCGGGGCGACGTCCAGCACATCGAGCACCCGCCGCCAGCCGGCAATGGCGTTCTGCGCCTCGTTGAGCACCTCCGTGGCGATCTGCACCGGCTGGATGAACAGGGTCACCAGGAACAGGAACGCGGTGAGCTGGCCGACCGACAGGGTGCCGTCCACCCCGAGGGTCACCCCGAGCACCACGACGCCGGCCAGCGCCAGCCCGGCGGCCAGCTCCCCCACCGAGCTGCCCAGGATGCTGATCCGGATGGCCCGCTGCTGGGCCCGTTGCTGCCCCTCGATCGCCGCGTCCAGCCGCCGGGCGGTCCGCCCGGCGATCCCGTACGCGCGGATCACCGGAGCGCCGACGACGCTCTCGCCGATCGCGCCGAGCAGGGTGCCCATCCGCTGCCGGACCACCCCGTACGCCTCGGCGAGGCGGCGCTGGAGCTGCCGGATCATCAACACCGCCGGCGCGAACGCGGCGAGCACCACGAGGGTCAACTGCCAGGAGTAGGCGAGCATGACGGCCGTCGTCACCACGAGCTGCCCGAGGTTGACGATCAGGATCACCCCGCCCCACTGGAGGAACTGGGTGATCTGGTCGACGTCGCTGGTGACCCGGGAGACCAGCGAGCCGCGCCGCTCGGACTGCTGGTGCAGCATCGACAGGTCGTGCACGTGCCGGAACGCCCGGGTGCGCACGTTGGCCAGGGCCGTCTCGCTGACCGTGAACAGCCGGCGCATCATCAGGTACCCGCAGATCGTGGTCACCGCCAGCACGGCGCCGGTCGCCGCGACGACGCTCCACACCACACCCAGGTCGGGTCCGCCGACGATGCCCTTGTCGATACCCTGCTGCACGGCGACCGGGACGGCGACCCGGCCGATCATGTAGACCAGCGCCAGCACGAGGGTGCCGGCCAGGCCGGTGCGCAGCTCCGGCGAGAGGGCCAGGCCCCGCCGCAGCGTCTGCCAGGTGCTCTCCGCCGGCCGCTCGGCCTCGACCACGCTCACCGGTCCACCTCGACTTCCAGGCTGGAGGTCAGCGGGGCGACCTCGTCGTACGGGCGTGGCTGCTCGCCGTCAGTCTCCGCCTGCTCGTAGGCGGTGACCAGGTCGGCGTAGCCGGAGACGGTGGCGAGCAGCTCGGTGTGGGTGCCCCGGGCGACCACCCGGCCCTGCTCCAGGTAGATGACCTCGTCGGCGAGCGCGATGGTGGCCCGCCGGTACGCCACCACGAGGATCGAGGCGGCGGGTCCACCGGCGGCCGGCGCGCGCAGCCCGGCCAGGATGGCCGCCTCCACCCTCGGGTCCACCGCGCTGGTGGCGTCGTCGAGAACCAGCAGCCGGGGCCGTCCGGCCAGCGACCGGGCCAGGGTGAGCCGCTGCCGCTGCCCACCGGAGAGGGAGGTGCCCCGCTCGCCGACCATGGTGTCCAGCCCTTCGGGCAGCGCGGCGACGAAGCCGTCCGCCTCGGCGAGCCGCAGCGCGGCCCAGACGTCGTCGTCGGAGACGCCGGGCCGGTCCAGCGCGATGTTCGCCCGGACGGTGTCGTCGAAGACGAACGGCACCTGGGCGACCAGGGCGGCGGTGTCCACCAGCGAGGCGGCGGTGAGCCGGCGGACGTCCACCCCGTCGAGGCTGACCGTGCCGGTGTGCGGGTCGACCAGCCGCACCGCCAGCGCGGCGACGGTGGACTTGCCCGAGCCGGTGGGGCCGACCAGGGCCACGGTCTGCCCGGCTCCGACGGTGAAGGAGACCTCGCCGAGCACCTCGGCGCCGGGCAGGTGCGCCTCGGCGGGCTCGTACGCGAAGCCGACGCCCGCGAAGGTGAGCGTGGCCGGTCCCGGCTCGGCCGGGTCGAGCGCCACGTGCCCGTACGGCATCTCGCCGGTGGCGTCGAGCACCCGGCGCACCCGGTCCCAGCCGGCGACGCTGCGCGGCAACTCGGCCAACACCCAGCCGATGGCCCGCACCGGGAAGGCCAGCACGGTGAACAGGAAGGCCACGCTGACCAGCTCGGTGACCGTGATGGCGCCCTGCCGGAGCCGGAACGCGCCGACCACCAGCACGGCGAGCGTGCCGAGGCTGGGCAGGGTCTCCAGTATCGGGTCGAAGACGCCCCGCAGCCGGCCCACGGCGATCAGCGCGTCGCGCAGCTCGCCGGCCCGGGCGGCGAACCGGGCCGTCTCCTGCGCCTCGCGGCCCATGGTCTTGACCACCAGCGCGCCGTCGAAGCTCTCGTGGGCGATGCCGCTGACCTCGGCGCGCAGCCGCTGGGCGCGAGCCTGGCGGGGGGCCATCCGGCGGGAGTAGACCACGTTGAGGGCGAACAGGGCGGGGAAGACCGCCAGCCCGACGAGGGCCAGCGCCCAGTCGGTGGCGAACAGGGAGGCGATCGCGCCGACCAGCATCACCACCGTGCCGACCGCGAAGGGCAGCGGGGCGATGGGGTACCAGGCCGCCTCGACGTCGGAGTTGGCGTTGGACAGCAGGGTGCCGGTGGCGTTGCGCTGGTGCCAGGACAGCGGCAGGTTCAGGTAGCGGCGGGTGACCTGCCGGCGGTAGGCGGCCTGGAGCCGGAACTGCATGTAGCCCGCGCCGAGCCGGCGGCCGAAGATGCCGACCACCCGCAGCACGCTGATGCCGAACAGGGCACCGGCGGCGAGGGCGAGGGCCGCGACGCCCACCGACCCGCGCGCGATCGCCGGCACCACCACGTCGCCGACCACCGCCCCGACGACGTACGCGCTGGCGATCACCAGCCCGCCGAACAGCACGCTGCCGCCGACCGCGATCGCGAAGATCCGGGGCTGCTCCCGGATCGCTTGGCCGAGCACGGCCAGCCCCCTGCGGAGCACATCTCGACTTGTCCTGCTGGTCACGCTCTCCCCCGCCGTAAGTTGCAATTATCTCCCTCATCCTTACCGGACGGACACCACCGCGCCTCCCGCAAACCCTATGTCGGCGATCACGTCGACCGCCGTCGTTGCCACGACGGGCGGACGGCGACCGGGCGGCCTACGATCGGGCCATGCCGCGGTACGCCCGGTCGGAGCGCGAGGCACTCGCCGACCTCATGCAGAGCGTGGGTCCGGACGCGCCGACCGTCAACGAGGGCTGGCCGGTCCGGGACCTCGCCGCCCACCTGATTCTCCGGGAGCGCCGGCCGGACGCCGCTTCGGGGATCGCGCTGCCGCCGCTGCGCGGGTACGCCGAGCGGGTACGCCTGCGGATCGCGGCGCGACCCTTCGCCGAGCTGGTGGCCCTGGTGCGCCGGCCGCCGCTGTGGAGCCCGGTGAGCAACCCGGTCACCGACGAACTGGTCAACACCATGGAGTTCTACATCCACCACGAGGACGTCCGGCGGGCCCGGGCGGGGTGGCAACCGCGCGACCTGCCGCCCGGGCTGGGCGCCGTGCTGTGGCGCCGGGCCGCGGTGCTGGGCCGGCTGGCGCTGCGCCGCTTCCCGGCCGACGTGCTGGTGCAGGCGCCCGGGCACGGCGAGCTGTCGGCTGGCCGGGGCGGGCAGCGGGTCCGCGTGGTCGGCGCGCCGACCGAGCTGGTGCTGTTCCTCACCGGCCGGCAGCGGGTCGCCCGGGTACAGGTGGAAGGGCCGGCGGCGGCGGTCGACCGGCTGCGGGCCGCCCACCTCGGCATCTGACCCACCGCTTCCGGGCGGTCACGTCGAGCCACCGAACAGCCCCGACCGGTTCCCCAACTGCCGCCGCGAGGGCTAGCCGACGCCCCGGTGCAGGCAATACCCTTCGGTAACCGCAAACGACGTGACCCCCGTCACGCTCCACCCCCGAAGGCGACCATAGCGATGGCTCTCGATATTCCCTACCGTTC
>NZ_SMKJ01000173.1:0-15160 GCF_004348615.1 Micromonospora sp. KC207 | reverse complement strand
GTGTCAGCGAGTGCGCCGGTTGTATGTCGGTACGTTCGACGGCCGCGGTCGGCGTGATGGGGTTCGGGCGGTTGCGGGGGTGTTAGGGTGCCTCGGTGCGGGCGTCGGGCGCGGGACGGTGGCGGCGGTAGTGCCGGGCCGCTCTGGCGCGGTTGCCGCAGGCGGTGGAGCACCACTCGCGTCGTGGATGGTCCTTGATGAAGTAGAGGACGCATCCGGGGGCGTGGCAGGCGCCCAGGACGGGGTCGGACGCGGTGAGCAGTGCGATGGCCTCGGCGGCCACGGTGGCCAGGGCGATGGTCGGCTCCGCGGTGGGCGCGGTGGGGCGTAGGCGTAGTTGGTCGCCGAGAACATCCAGGGTGTCACGGCAGGGACCGGCGGCTGCCGTTTCGTTGACCACGTGGACGGCTGCCTCGATGTCGCGCATCGCGGAGCGGGCAGCGGGCCGCGTGTCCTGGGTTTTCAGGGCGGCCAGGCGTCGCAGGGCGTCGCGCAGGGCGATTGTGGTGTGAAGGTCGGTGGCCGTCACAGAGGGCTCGGTGTGGGCGAGGCCCGTTGCTGCCAGCCATCGCGCCAGGTCGGCGGGGGCGGTGAGTGCCTCGTGTACGCCGTGGCGGTCGGCCCAGATGGTGTTCATCAAGCGGACCGGCCGGGGTTCGGACGGCAGCACGAGCACCGTGCCCACGGCCTCGACGTTTCCCTCATCCATGTTCTAACGGTAACACCGGCTTGCCAGCGTGAGAGTTCGTCTGCTACAACTTCTAACGGCAGCAATGAGCTGTTGGCGTTAGAAGGCGTTGCCTTTGCCTGAGGAGCACCTTATGAGCACCCTGCCCCTGATCGATCCCGTCACCGCCACCGGCAAGACCGCCGACCTGCTCGCCGCCGTGCAGCGCGGCCTCGGCGTCACCCCGAACATGACCAAGGCGATGGCCAACGCCCCCGCCCTGCTCGACGGCTACCTCGCCCTGTCCGGCGCGCTCAGCAAGGGAGCACTCAAGGCCGCCACCCGCGAGCGCCTCGCGCTGGCCGTGGCCCAGGACAACGCTTGCGACTACTGCCTGTCGGCGCACTCCTACCTCGCCGAGCACGCCGCCAAGTTGTCCGCCGACGACATCACCGCCGCCCGCAAAGGCTCCAACGACGACCCGAAGATCGCCGCGCTGCTCACCTTCGCGGTCACCGTCAACACCGCGCGCGGCAGCGTCAGCGCCCACGACCTGGACCTCGTGCGTGCCGCGGGAGCCAGCGACGAGGAGATCACCGAGGTCATCGGGCACGTCGCCCTCAACGTGCTGACCAACTACTTCAACAAGGCCGCCGCCGTCGACATCGACTTCCCGGTCGTGACCGCATGAACGGGACCACAGGAGCAGCCCCGGCTCCGGCTGCCGCACCTCTTCGCCCGCCGCTGCCTCCCTTCGACGAGGCCGGGGCACGGGCCAAGGTCCAGGCCGCCGAAGACGCCTGGAACAGCCGCGACCCCGAACGCGTCGCAGCCGCCTACACACCGGACTCGCAGTGGCGCAACCGCGACGAGTTCCTCGCCGGCCGCGAGCAGATCGTCTCCTTCCTCACCCGCAAGTGGGCCCGCGAGCAGGACTATGCGCTGCGCAAGAGCCTGTGGGCCTTCACCGCTGACCGGATCGCCGTCCGCTTCCAGTACGAGTGGCGCGACGAGACAGGGCAGTGGTGGCGCAGCCACGGCAACGAGAACTGGGAGTTCGACGCCGCCGGATACATGAGCCGACGTGAGGCGAGCATCAACGACGTCCGCATCGACGACGACGAGCGGCGCATCCACGGTGCCCGCTGCGCCTCCGAACGCGACGCCGTCCTGCCGCTGCGCTGAGCACAGCGGCCCACCCGGCAGGTTCTCCAAGCAGCGGGAGTCTTCATGCACGTCGCGGCGCTGTGGCGCTACCCGGTCAAGTCCCTGGCCGGGGAGCAGCTGAGGCAAGCAGTCGTCACCACCGACGGCTTGCAAGGTGACCGCCTCGTGCACGTGCGGGGCCATCGAGGTCCGCTGACCGGGCGTACCCGGCCGGGACTGCTCACCCTGCCGGCAAGCACCGGCGCCGACGGTGTTCCACGGGTGGCCGGCCACCCGTGGAACACTGCGGACGCCGCCACACTCATCCGCCAGCGAGCCGGGGACGCCGCCCAACTGCGGGCCTACGCCGGCCCGGAACGCTTCGACATCGGCAACCTCCTCGTCGCCACCGACGGCGCCGTCGCCCGTTTCGGACACGACGTGCGCCGCCTACGCCCCAACCTCCTACTCGGCGGTGTCCCCGCCGACGCCGAGGCCACATGGCCCGGCCACGCGCTGATCATCGGCGACGCTGTGATCGGGCTGCACTCCCTGCGTGTGCGATGCAACGTCACCACCATCGACCCCGACACCGGACGTCAAGACCTCGACGTCTTCCGCCGCCTGCGCAAAGACTTCGGCGGCGAACTGGCCCTCAACGCCTGGGTGATACGCCCGGGTACCATCCGCGTCGGCGACGCGGTCCGCCTCACCGAGACCAACGCCACCCCGCGCCACCTCGGCGGGTGGATCGTCGGTGCCCCCTACCCCGGACCCGGCGCCTGACCGGCAACAGCCCGACGCGACGCCTTCAGGCTCGCCTACGTCGCTCAGTCCCCGTGCACCAGCCAGCAGCAGTGAGCGGCCCCGCACTTTCGTGGAACCCACCCGGCTGTCGACCGCCTGGCTCCGCCGGCCTGACGTTGCCACCCCGACGGCCTGGTCCGCCACGTCGGGCCGGCAGGATCAGCACGCTGACTCTCTTCGCGAACGTTCACACCTGTCAGTCGTCAGGCGGCAGCGCGGTCGAGATGGGCATGGAAGCACTCGGCGACGACCAGCGTGACCTGACGCACAACACGGCGCGCGGGCAGCACGCGGAGTGTCGCAGGGTGGAGGCAGAATCGTCTCCGTGCTGGTGGCGGTGGAGGCGGACGACCGGGGTGGGGGAGTGTTGCGGCCCCTCGACCCCGCCGGCCCGGCCGAGCAGGTCGCCGACCTCGCCGCCGCCGTGGCCGCCCGGGAGGCCGTGACGCACCCCCGCTGGGTCTGGGGCTCCGGTGCCACCGTCTACCCGGCGCTGCTGCGCGCAGGGGTCCGGCTCGACCGCTGCCACGACGTCGAGCTGACCGAGTCGCTGCTGCTCGGGCACGCCGGCCGCTGGGGTGAGCCTCGCTCGCCGGCCGCCGCGTGGGCCAGGCTCACCGGCGCGCCGGTGTCGCCGGACCCGTCGCCCCGCCCGGCCGAGCCGCCCGGCCACGGGCAGGGCGCGCTCTTCGACACCCTCCCCGGCCCTCCGGGCCCCGGCGTCGAGGCCCTCACCCGGGTGTACGCCGACCAGCTCGACCGGATCGCCGCCACCGCGCACCCCGGCCGGTTCCGGCTGCTGGTGGCCGCCGAGTCGGCCGGCGCGCTGATCGCAACCGAGATGGGTGCCGCGGGCCTGCCCTGGCGGGCCGAGGTGCACGACGAGATCCTCACCGAGCTGCTCGGCGAGCCGTCCCCGGTCGGCGGCCCGCCGCGCCGCCTGGCCGAGCTGGCCGCTCGCATCGCCGAGGCGTTCGGTGTGCGCCAGGTGCACGCCGACTCCCCGGCCGAGCTGCTGCGGGCGTTCGCCCGCGCCGGGGTGGAGCTGCCCAACACCCGGGCCTGGGTGCTGCGCGGGGTCGACCACCCGGCGGTGCCGCTGGTGCTGGAGCATAAGGAGCTCTACCGGATCTGGACGGCGCACGGCTGGGCGTGGCGGGACGCGTGGGTGCGCGGCGGCCGGTTCCACCCGGAGTACGTCCCCGGCGGCGTCGTCTCCGGCCGGTGGGCCACCCGGGGCGGCGGCGCGTTGCAGATTCCCAAGGTGATCCGGCGGGCGGTGGTGGCCGACCCGGGCTGGCGGCTCGTCGTCGCCGACGCCGGCCAGCTCGAACCGAGGGTGCTCGCGGCGGTCTCCGGCGACGCCCGGTTGGCCGCCGCCGGTGGGGCGGGTGACCTCTACGCTGCCCTGGCCCGGGACTCCTTCGGCGGCGACCGGCCCCGGGCCAAGGTCGCCCTGCTCGGCGCCATGTACGGGCAGACCGGCGGGATGGCCGTCCCCGCCCTCACGGTGCTGCGGCGCAACTATCCGACCGCCTTCGCGTACGTGGAGGCGGCGGCCCGCACCGGCGAGGCCGGCGGCCTGGTGCGGTCCTGGCTCGGGCGCACGTGCCCGCCCGGCGCGGCCGGCTTCGCCGACGGCGACGACGCCGGCATCGACCCGGAGGCGGCGGTCGACCCGCAGGGGCCCCGGGCCCGGGCGGCCCGCTCCCGGGGCCGGTTCACCCGCAACTTCGTCATCCAGGCCACCGCCGCCGAGTGGGCCTCCACGCTGCTGGCCACCCTGCGTACGGCGCTGGCCGGCAGGGACGCCGAGCTGGTCTTCTTCCAGCACGACGAGGTGATCGTGCACTGCCCGGCCGGGCAGGCCGACGAGGTGGCCGAGGCGATCCGCGCCAGTGGCGCGCGGGCCACCGCCCTGCTGTTCGGCGACACCCCGGTCCGGTTCCCGCTCGACGTGTCCGTCGTCGACTGTTACGCGGACGCCTGACCGCTGACGCTGTCGTCGACTGCTACCCCGGAAGCCTGACCGCTGCGGCAAACCTTGTCCCGACTGCGCCAAATATCCCTTTCGCCCCGACACTCATCCAGGGAGTGCTCGTTGCACCCGGTGTGCGAATCGCAGGAATGATCATCGCGGCGGGCGGGGGCCGCCGCCTCGGCGGCCCCGAGGCACTGCTCCATCAGGGCGACCAGCCCCTGGTGGACCGGATGATCGACACGATGGCCGAGGCGGGCTGCGAGCAGATCGTGGTGGTGCTGGGCGCGGCGGCGGACCAGGTGCGGCGGACCGCCGCCCTGACCCGGGCCACGGTGGTGGTCAACCGTGCCTGGGGAACGGGTGTCGGCTCGTCGATCCGGGCCGGCCTCGCAGCGCTCACCGACGAGAGCGTCGAAGCGGTGGTGGTGGTCCCGGTGGACATGCCGGGGCTCACTTCGGCGGCCGTGCGGCGGGTGGCCGCGCTGCCGTACCCCGACGTGCTGGTCTGCGCCACCTACGACGGCCTGCGCGGGTACCCGATGGTGTTCGGCCGCCGGCACTGGTCCGGCATCGCCACCCTGGCTAGCGCCGACGTGGGTGCCCGGCCGTACCTGCTGGCGCACAAGGACCGGATCGTCGACATCTCCTGCGACTCGGTGGCCGACGGCAGCCGCGTCGACACCCCGGAGCTGATGGCCCTGTACGGGCTGACCGTCCCGCCCCAGCGCGTCGGCGCCTAGCCCCCTGGGTCGAAGTCGGGCGCGTCAGGCGGTGGCCGACGTCATGATGTGGGCTCGGTTGCCGCGACGGCGGGTTCCTGGGGTGCTTGCCGGCCGGAGCTGCTCGCCCGCCGGGCGGACGAGCAGCTCCGGGTAGGACGCTCAGGCTGACGACGCCACCACGCCTCAGCCGCCCGCCGGCGGCTCGAGCCGGCCCGTGCCGGCCAGGCCCCGGTACCAGTGGGCGCTGTCCTTCCAGATCCGCTCCTGCGTGTCGTAGTCGACCCGGATGATGCCGAAGCGCCGGTCGTAGCCGTACGCCCACTCGAAGTTGTCCAGCAGCGACCAGACGAAGTACCCGCGCACGTCCGCGCCCGCGTCCATGGCCGCGCCGACCGCGTCGATGTGCCGGTACAGGTAGTCCAGCCGCCGCTCGTCGTGGACCCGGCCGTCGGGGGTGACCACGTCGTCGAACGCCGCGCCGTTCTCGGTGATCATCAGCGGCAGGTCGGGGTGCTCCCGGTGCAGCCGCAGCAGCAGCTCGGTCATGCCGGCGGGCTCGATGTTCCAGCCCATCGCCGTGTACGGGCCCGGCTGCGGCAGGAAGTCCACGTCGTCGGCGCCGACCCACGGGGTGTGCGCCGAGCTGCCGTGCCCGTCGTTGTCCGAGCGGGCCGAGACACCGTCCCAGGCCCGGACAAGGGTGGTCGAGTAGTAGTTCACCCCGAGCACGTCCAGCGGCACCGCGATCGTCCGCTCGTCGCCGTCGCGCACGAACGACCAGTCGGTCACCTTCGCGGTGTCGGCGAGCAGGTCGGCCGGGTACGCCCCGTCGAGCATCGGGCCGAGGAACGCCCGGTTGGCCAGTGCGTCGATGCGGCGCACCGCGTCGGCGTCGGCCGCCGAACCCGACGCCGGCCGGATCACGTGCAGGTTCAGCGTCACCGACAGCTCCGCCGCCGGCACCAGCTCGCGCACCACCCGGCCGGCCAGACCGTGGGCCAGGTTGAGATGGTGCACGGCGGCCAGCGCCCCGGCCGGCTCGGTGCGCCCCGGCGCGTGCACCCCGGAGCCGTAGCCGAGGTACGCCGAGCACCACGGCTCGTTGAACGTCGTCCAGGTGTGCACCCGGTCGCCGAGCGCCTCGACGACGCCGGCCGCGTACTCCTGGAATCGCAGCGCGGTGTCCCGGGCCGGCCAGCCGCCGGCGTCCTCCAGTTCCTGCGGCAGGTCCCAGTGGTACATGGTGGCCACCGGCCGAACGCCCCGCTCCAGCAGCCCGTCGACCAGGCGGGAGTAGAAGTCCAGCCCGGCCCGGTTGAACGCGCCGGAGCCGCCGGGCTGCACCCGGGGCCAGGAGATCGAGAACCGGTACGCGGCGAGCCCCAGCTCGGCGATGTGCCGCAGGTCCTCGGGCCACCGGTGGTAGTGGTCGGCGGCCACGTCGCCGGTGTCCCCGTTGTGGGTGCGGCCCGGGGTGTGGCTGTAGGTGTCCCAGATCGACGGGCCCCGCCCGTCCTCGGTGGCCGCGCCCTCGATCTGGTATGCCGCCGTCGCCGAGCCCCACACGAAGCCCTCAGGAAAGACCCGGGTCACCGGTTCGCCTCCGATCCCACCACGTCGCAGCCGTACCCGGACGACGCGCCGGCCACCAGCTCGACGGCGGCCGTCGCGTCGTCGTACCGCACCTCGAACTCGGCGCCCGGGCCGCCGCCGGGCGAGGGGATCCACACCCGGGTCCGCTGCCCGGCCACGGGTGCGAACAGCCGCAGCCGTACGCCGTCGGCCCACTCGTAGTCGGGCCGGTCGTCGGTCGACCCGAACGGGATCACCGCACCCGGGCGGGCGAGCACCGGCAGGCTGTCGTAGTCGTGCTTCTCGGTCACCCAGGCCGGCCCGGTGAGCTGCGCGCCGCTGACCAGGTGCGTCCAGGTGCCGGCCGGCACGTAGAAGGTGACCTCGCCGTCGGCGCTCATCACGGGCGCGACCAGCACGTCCGGGCCGAGCATGTACTGCCGGTCCAGGTAGGCGGCCATCGGATCGTCCGGGAACTCCACGACCATCGGCCGCATCACCGGCACGCCGTCGCGGTGCGCCTCCTCGGCCGCCGCCGCCAGGTACGGCATGAGGCGCAGCTTGAGCCGGGTGAAGTGGCGCAGCACCTCCACGGCCTCGTCGTCGTACGCCCACGGCACCCGGTACGAGCCGGAGCCGTGCAGCCGGGAGTGCGAGGAGAGCAGCCCGAACGCGATCCACCGCTTGAACACCGCCGGGTCGGGGGTCCCCTCGAAGCCGCCGATGTCGTGGCTCCAGTACCCGAACCCGGACGCCGACAGCGACAGCCCGCCGCGCAGCGACTCGGCCATCGCCACGAACGTCGACTCGCAGTCGCCGCCCCAGTGCACCGGGAACTGCTGCCCGCCGGCCGTGGCGGACCGGGCGAACACGATCGCCTCGCCGACGCCGCGCTCGGCCTCCAGCAGCTCGAAGACCGCCTTGTTGTAGAGGTAGGCGTAGTAGTTGTGCATCCGCTGCGGGTCCGACCCGTCGTGCCAGACCACCTCGGTGGGGATGCGCTCGCCGAAGTCGGTCTTGAAGCAGTCGACGCCCATGTCGAGCAGGACCTTGAGCTTGCCGGAGAACCAGGCCACCGCGTCGGGGTTGGTGAAGTCGACAAGCGCCATGCCGGCCTGCCACTTGTCCCACTGCCAGACCGACCCGTCGGGGTTGCGCACCAGGTAGCCGGCCCGGCGGCCCTCCTCGAACAGATAGGAACGCTGGGCGATGTACGGGTTGATCCAGACGCACACCTTCAGGCCGCGCTCGTGCAGCCGGCGCAGCATCCCCTCCGGCTCGGGAAAGGTCGCCGGATCCCAGACGAAATCGACCCAGTGGAACTGCCGCATCCAGAAGCAGTCGAAGTGGAACACCGACAGCGGCAGGTTCCGCTCGGCCATCCCGTCGATGAACTCGGCGACGGTCTTCTCGTCGTACGAGGTGGTGAACGACGTCGACAGCCACAGCCCGTACGACCAGGCCGGGACGCGGGCCGGGCGGCCGGTGAGCGCGGTGTAGCGGCGCAGCACGTCCTTCGGGGTGGGCCCGTCGATCAGGTAGTAGGTCAGCGACTGCCCCTCGACGCTGAACTGGGCCTGCGAGACGACCTCCGAGCCGACCTCGAACGACACGTGCTCGGGGTGGTCGACGAAGACGCCGTAGCCGGCACTGCTGAGGTAGAACGGCACGTTCTTGTACGCCTGCTCGCTGGCGGTGCCGCCGTCGGCGTTCCAGATGTCGACGGTCTGGCCGTTCTTGACGAACGGGCCGAACCGCTCGCCGAGGCCGTAGATCGTCTCCCCGACGCCCAGCGCCAGCCGATCGTGGACGAAGTGGCGGCCCTCGCCGTCGGTGACGATGCCGACGCTGCGCTCGGTGGACGCGGTGACCGGGCGATCGCCGCGCAGGAAGTCGACCCGCCACCGGTCGACCAGCGTGACCCGGGCGGTCAGCTCGCCGGTGGTCAGCGCCGCGCTGACGCCGGTGACCTCGACGGTGACCGAGTGGTCGTCGCCGGCCGCCAAATCGAAGCGTGGCTGCTTCGGCAGCCCGCCACGGTGGTGCCCGACGGTCACCCCGATGACGCCCGGGGCGGGGGAGAAGAACTGGACGGTGACGACCGGGCGGTTGAGGGTGTCGCCCCGCCCGGTGATCTGACCGGTCGGCGCGAAGACGGTGAAGCCGCGTTCGTCCGGCTCCACCGATTCGACTGTGCCGGGGCGCAGGACGGTGACCCCCGGACGCAGTTGCCAGTACCCGTCGGTGAACTTCACTTCTCGGCTCCTACCGTGATGCCGCGGCTCAGCGTGCGCTGGAAGATGAGGAAGAACACGATCGCCGGGACGAGGCTGATCAGCGCCCCGGCGTTGGTGGTGGGGGCGTCCATCAGCCGGTCACCCTGCAACGACGCGAGGGCCACCGGGATGGTCTGGGTCTGGTTGTCGATGAGCATCACCAGCGGGATGAGGAACTCGTTCCAGGTCCAGATGAAGAAGAAGACCAGCAGCACGGCGAGGGTGGGCCGGACGTTGGGCAGGACGACCCGCCACAGGATCGTCCACTTGCCGGCCCCGTCCAGCGCCGCCGCCTCCAGCAGGCTCTTGGGGAACGTGCCGAGCACCGAGGCGAGCAGGTACGTGCCGAACGCGCTCTGGATGACCGTGAAGATGATGATCACGACGAGTCTGGTGTTGTAGAGGCCGGCCTCCTTGGCGAAGTAGTAGAGCGGGTACACCAGGGACTCCTGCGGCAGCATGTTCGCCAGCAGGAACGCCCCGACGATCCAGAGCCGGCCGCGGACCCGGCCGATGCCCAGCGCGTACGCGTTGAGCAGCGACACGGCGACCGCGAGCACCGCGACCGAGCCGGCGATCAGCGTGGAGTTCCACAGCTTCTGCGGGAAGTCGACCCGCGTCCAGTACGTCCGCAGGCCCTGGGTGTAGAACTCCGACGGCCAGCTCAGCGGCCCGTCCGTCGAGTACTGCCCGGGCGCCTTGAACGCGTTGAGCAGCATGAACGCGAACGGCACCAGCATGACCAGCGCCCCGGCGGTGACCACGGCCAGCACGGTCCACCGGCCGACGCCCCGGTGGTGCCGATCGGGCACCCGGGCGGGGCGGCCGGGCTTCGCGGCGGCCGTGGGGGCCTTGGGGGGAGTGATGGTGACGGACATCAGGCGCCCCCGTCCCGTCGTTCGGCGCGGTGTTGCGCGCGGATGAACAGCAGCGCCACCACCACGATGATCAGCGTCAGCACGGTCGAGATCGCCGACCCGTACCCGACCTGGAGTTTCTTGAAGAACGTGTAGTACGCGAAGTAGGACGGCACGTTGGTGGCGTTCTCCGGGCCGCCCCGGGTCAGCGCGTAGATCGGCCCGAACACCTTCATCGCGGCGATGGTGCAGGTGAGCGCGACGACGAACGTCTCCGGCCGGATCTGCGGCAAAGTGATCGCCCGGAACCGGCGGGTCCAGCCCGCGCCGTCGATCTCCGCCGCCTCGTACAACTCGGGGTCCACCCGCTGCAACGCGGCCATGAAGACCACCACCGGGTAGCCGATCTGCACCCAGATCATCACGCCCATCACCGCCGGCAGGGCGGTGTCGGGGTCGCCGAGCCAGTCGTGGGACAGCGCGCCCAGCCCGACGGCGTCGAGCAGCCCGTTGAGGGCTCCGTCGGGGCGCAGGATCCAGCCCCACACGATGCCGGCCACCACGACCGGCAGCACCTGCGGCAGGTAGAACGCGGCCCGCAGCGCGTTGGCGGTACGCGGCTTGAACCGCCGCCCGATGGTGTCGAACAGCACCGCCGCGAGCACCAGCCCGACCACGGTGGGCACCACGACCATCGCCACGATCATGGCGAGGGTGTTGCGGAACGACTGCCAGAACACGGTGTCGTCGAGCAGGCGCTGGTAGTTCTCCAGCCCGACGAAGGTCGGGTCGCCGATGCCGGACCAGCGGGTCAGCGACAGGTAGCCGGTGAACAGCAGCGGCCCGCCGATGACCAGCGCGAAGAGCACCGCGCCGGGCAGCAGGTACAGCCAGTACCCCGCGTCGCCACGCCGACGGCGTGGGCCCCTGCCGGCTTTCGGGGTGGGTGTGGCCCGGCGTCGGGTGACGAGGGCGTCGGATGCAGCCATGGTGATCCCTCCGGTGCGCCGGCGGGCGCGTCGCTCAGCACGCGCCCGCCGGGCGTCCTCGTCAGCCGCGCTTGATCTCCGCGACGCCCTCGTCGTACGGCTTGGCGATCGCGTCGAGCACCTGATCGGGAGACTTGGACTGGTTGATCAGGCCCTGGAAGCCGGAGACCAGCACGTCGTAGTAGCCGGGGACCGGCCAGTCCGGGTAGAAGGCAAGGCCGTCGGTGGAGATGATCGCGTTGAAGTTCTCGATCAGCCTGCGGTCCTTGGCGTCGGCGATCTTCGTCGGGTCACCGGCCACCGGGACGCCGCCGTTGTTGCCGATCAGGGCCTGGATCTCCGGGCGCATGGTGATGTCGACGAAGTCGTACGCCAGGTCCTTGGCCTTGCTGGTCGCCGGGACCACCCAGATGTTTCCGGACGAGCCGGCGTGCAGCTTGTTGCCGGGGAACAGGAAGCTGTCCCAGTTCGCCTTCATCTCGCTCTTGAACCGGCCGTACCACCAGCTCCCGGAGACGATCATCGGGGTCTTGCCGGCGATGAACGCGGTGCCCATGTCCTCGGCCTTGGCGCTGGCGGTGTCCTTGCCGATGTAGCCCTTGCGCACCCACTCGGCGAACGTGTCCGCGCCGTACTTGAGTGGGTCGGCCTTGAAGTTCACCGGGTTCTTGTAGAGCTGGTAGTTGTCGACGAACGCCCGGTCGGCCTTGGCCAGCGCGAGCTCGTAGAAGAGCTGCCCGGCCGGGTACTCGGCGCCGGCGGTGCCCAGCGGGGTGACGCCCTTGGCGACGAAGGTGTCCATCACGGCGGTCAGCTCGTCGAGGGTGGTGGGGACCTGCACCCCGTACTTGTCGAACAGGTCCTTGTTGTAATAGACCATCACGTACTCGCCGTAGTTCGGCACCCCGTACCAGTTGCCGGAGCCCATCACGCCCTTGTCGTCGTACTTGGCGGTGGTCTGCAGGCTGGGGCTGAGCGCCTTGTCCCAGCCGCGCTTGGTCGCCTCGGCCGTGAGGTCGGTGAGCAGGCCCTGCTTGGACAACAGGCCGGCGGTGGCGTTGCCCTTGTTGTACTCCATGATGTCCGGGCCCTCGGACGAGTTGATGATCATTCCGGCGTTCTGCTGGATCTGCTCGAACGCCTTGCGCTCGAAGCGCACCTCGACGCCGGGGTGCTCCTGCTTGAAGACCTCGATCGCCTTGTCCCACGCCACGCCCATGGCGCTGGTCTCGCCCTCGTAGTGCCAGAGCTTGAGCACCTTGGCGCCGCTGGCGCCCTCGTCGGCGTCGTCACCGCAGGCGGTCAGGGACACCGTCGCGGCGACGGCCAGGGTCACCGCCGCGACGACTGTGCGGAATCGTTGCATTACCATTCTCCTCGTGAGTATCGAGCGGGTACTCCTCTAGGCCCGCCGTCGCGTGGCAGCGCGGCGGCGGGCTGTGCTTCCTGCTCGTCGTCCCCGGCGGCGTCCCCCGTCGGACGACCGGAAGGCCCGCTGGAACCGCGGACCTCCAACGTGCACGGCAGCAGTTGCTGGTGGATCGGGGCGCTGTCCTGCTCCAGGTGGCACAGCAGCGCCTCGACCGCGATGCGCCCCAGCGCCGAACCGGGCGACGTCATCGCGGTCAGCGCCGGGGTGGCCAGCTCGGCGACCTGCGGCGAGGTGACCATGGAGACGACCGAGACGTCGTCGGGCACCGTGAGGCCCCGGCCGGCCAGCCCGCCGAGGATGCCGAACACGGCGCTCTCGTTCATGGCGAGGATCGCGGTCAGGTCGGGGGCCCGGCCGAACGCCGTGTCCAGGGCCGCCCGCCCGCCGGCCGCGCTGTTCTCGGCGGGGATCATCAGCGGCTCGACCCCGTGCTCGGCCATCGCCGCGGCGAACGCGTCGCGGGTGCGCAGCGCCGGGCCGTACCCCTCGGCGATGGTCGTGGCCGAGTGGTTGACGTAGACGATGCGGCGGTGGCCGAGGCCGACGAGGTGTGCGACGGCGTCGCGCACGGTGCGATCGAAGTCGATGTCGACGTACGACAGGCCGGTGGTGTCGCCGGTGCGGCCGATGAGGACCAGCGGCACGCCCGCCTCCCGCAGCACGGCCACCCGGTCGTCGTCGAGCTGCACCTCCATCAGCAACGCGCCGTCGAGCATGCGCTGGCTGGCCAGCCGCCGCAGGCCGTCGAGGTCGTCGGCGTCGACGGGGGAGAGCACCAGGTGGTAACCCGCCGCGCTGGCCGCCGAGGCTGCGCCGGTGACGAAGGCCGTCTCGGTGGCGCCCATGCCGCGCTCGTCGATCGGCAGGAGCAGGCCGAGGATGCGGCTGCGCCGGCTGGCCAGCCCCCGGGCCATCGCGTGCGGCTGGTAGTCCAGCTCCGCCATCGCGGCGCGGACCTTGTCCCGGGTGGCCTGGGAGATGGGGCGGGCGCCGGTGAGCACGTACGACACTGTGCTGACGGAGACCCGCGCGAGCCGGGCGACGTCGTGCATCGTGGCCATCGCGCACCTCCCTCACCGGCTGGCCGGCAGGCTTCTGACCTGCGTCGAAACGCTTAGTCGAAGCGTTTCGACAGACCGTAGGTCACGTGTTACGAGGGCGTCAATAGCCGATGACGAAAATGGGTCGCCGGGCCGTTCCCGCGCCGAGAACGCGGGCCGGCCCGGCGACGGGGCTGGTGGGGCGGGGTCAGATCTCGATGTTGAACTTGCGCAGCACCGAGGGGGCGACCAGGCCCACCGCCGCGAGCACGGACAGGGCGGTCAGCACGCCGCGCAGCACGATCACCTCGGTCTTGCTGCCGGTGCGCAGCGCGATGCTGTTCGGCAGGCCGACCATCATCCACATCCGGCGCTTGATCGGGATCGGCCAGAGGATCGGCACCCCGGCGCGGGTGATCATGTCGCCGAGGATGTGCACGAAGCAGCCCACCCCGACGGCCAGCCCGATCAGCGGGTACCCCCGGTCGCCGGGGAGGTTGGCGAACGTGAACCAGGCGGCGGCGGCCGAGGCCAGGGTCACGATCACCCAGCCCGCGCGCTCCGCCCACCGGTCGAACAGCCCGCGCAGGGCCAGCCCGAACATGAAGAACAGGATGCCGACCACCGCCGGTTTGCCGTACGCGGCGCAGAGCGCGGTGGTGCCCCAACCGACCAGCACGGTGAACGGGATGGTGTGGGTCAGGGTGCGGTGGCCGTTGTTGCGGCGCGGGTCCTTGCTGAGCTTGGTCGCGTAGTAGACGCCGAGGGAGATCTTCTCCATCACCTCGGCGACGAAGAGGCTGACCACCCCGAAGGTGCGCGCGACCGTGGCCCCGCCCTGGTTGCGGGTCACCTTGCCGGACAGGTCGAGGTCGGGGAAGAGCGCCCCTCCGGCGCAGACCGCGGTGCCGACGGCGAGGGCCAGCGGCGACTGCTGGTAGTCGGCGAACTGGTCGAGCGCCCAGGAGCCGGTCAGCCACACCGCCGCGCCTGACAGTGCGTGGGACGGTCCCATCATGACGCCTCGCCCTCCCCAGGGATCTTGATCCACAAACTACGCCACTGTGGCAGAGTCGCCGCCGGGGAGCAATCACCCGGACGGTCCACAGGGGAAGGTGTCGCGATCCGGTCGCCACGTGCTTGTCCGAGTCGGCTCACGCCGTGCCGTCGGTCCGGAAGCTGGACCGCATCGTCTCCCGCTCGGCCGCGCCGGCGGCCCACCCCGCGTCGGGGCCGCTCCAGGCCAGCGACCACGAGCGGGTGCCGCGGGGGATGAGCTGCACCCCCCGCAGTCGCGCGCCCATCGGCGCGTCCCAGGCGCACTCCCACTCCGCCCCCCGGTCGGCCACCTCCGCCAGCCGGATCTTCACGTACCCGGGGAGGGCGCCCGCGGCCCGCGCGCGGCGCTCGTTGGCGCGCAGCTGAGCCAGCGGAGCGACGTCTGGGTCATCGGCCGGGGAAATGGTCAGCATCCGGCGGGCGGACGGGTCCTGGAAGCAGACCGCGGTCCCGTCCCGGTAGTGCCGCCAGCCGGGCGGCACGGCGAGCCGGAACCCGGCGGGGTCGGCGTACCAGGCCCAGCCCTCCGGCGGGCGCAGCGGCTCGTCCGGTGCGGGTGGGACGGTCGTCGGCGGCTCGCCGAAGGGGTAGGGCCGCAGGCAGGGAAAGGGC
>NZ_SMKJ01000172.1:0-15194 GCF_004348615.1 Micromonospora sp. KC207 | reverse complement strand
GAGCTCCGGCGGCGCGCCGCAGCCGGCGAGCGTGACGGCGAGGCACGCCACGGCGAGCCGCGCGGTCGCGCGGGACACCGGTCGGTGCGGTGCGGATGGCGGCACGAACCGATCCTTGCATCGGAGAACGTCGTTGCGGCCGGGATGGCTGAGCCCATCGTAGGAGCCGGCGGCGCGAGCGTGAAGGCCGACCGGGCGGGCCGTCAGTCGAGTATGCGGTGACCCGCCCGGCGCAGCGCGGCGGCCGCCTCGCCCAGCCGCACCGTTGGCACCAGCACGTGGTCGGCGTCGTACGTGGAGAACGCGACCGGGTCGACCCGCGCCTCGGTCAACGGGCCGACCAGCGCGGCGAGGGTGCCGGTCACCGCTTGGCCGAGCGGGCCGACGATCCGCAGGCACCGCCAGTCGGTCTCCACCTCGGCGGGCGCGCGGGGGGCCGGGCAGATCACGGAGACTCCGTCGGCGGCCCAGCTCACGCTGACGACCTCGGCGTCGCCCAGTTCGCCCCACAAAGCGGGCCCGAGTGCGGTACCGGCGGCCAGCCGGCACACCGCGTACTCCCCCGGCAACAGAGCGACATCGACCATGAGGGCACCCTAAGCCCTGGCGGGTGCCTGCCACAGCTCTCCGGTGGTGCGGCGGGCAGCCCATCCGCCCAGGTAGGCGCGGAGTGCCGGATGCAGACCTCGGGGAAGCCGGATTCAGACCTCGGAGAAGAAGGTGAGGGAGCCGGCGACTTCGCCGTCGGTCAGCACCGGCGTCGAGATGGCGTCGACGGTCGGATCCGTCCGGCCCGCCGCGGCCTGCACCCGCAGCAGCCCCCGGGCGAGGCGCCCGGAGTGCAGGGCGAGCAGCGGCGGAATCTTGTCGGTCTCCTGCTCGGTCAGCTCGCCCCGGTGCGCGGTGAAGTCGAGCAGCCGCAGGCAGCCGTCCAGCAGCGGCAGGCCGATCACGTCCTCCGGGCAGCCCAGGCAGAGCAGCTCGCAGCCGGCCACCGACACCGCGACGACCCGGGTGTCGACGTCGATCAGGAGGCAGGGCTCGGCGGCCCGGGCCACGGTCGCGGACCACTGCCCGAAGTTGTCGGACTCCTGCTCCGGTGGTGTGCGGGCGGTGGGCGCGAACACTTCTGTGAGCGAGAGTTCGACGTGGGCCACCGCGCCTCCAATGTACATCGACGGTCTGTCCACGCTAACCGGTCGGCGTGGTCACCGCCGACCGCGCTCGGGCCGCCGGTGATCAGTTGCCCTGACCCGGGCGGTCGGCGATGGCCGGCCGGTGGTTGCTCCGGGTGTGGACCGGACCGCGTGGCGTCGCCGGAGACGTTACCGGCGGTTGGCCGGCTTGTCAGCCGCCGTTCGGCCGTCGTCGTACCACCGGTAGTCGCCTGCTGGACGGTACGTGCCGTTCATCCAGGTCCCCGGGTGCTGCGCCACGCGGGCGAGCTTTTCGGCGGTGGCCGGGGTGATCCGGTTGCCCCCGGCTATGAGCAGGCGGTCCAGCTCGCGGTGGGTGGCCATGAGGCAGTCCTTCGGCAGGCCGTACACGCTGATGACGCCGGACCCGACGAAGGTCAGCACCGGCGTCACCGGGATGGGCAGCCCCACCGCCTGGGAGAGCACCTTGCTCGCCCGCTTGGCGTCCCGGCGTGCTTCAACCACGTACGGCGGTCGCTTGCCGTTGATCTGCACCACGTCCCCCGCCACCAGCACCCGGGCGCGCCCGTGGTCGGCGATGGTCACCGCGAACAGGCCGCCCGGCCCGATCGCGAGGAACCCGGCCCGGTCGTCCTGGGACGGGTCGAGCAAAAGGTCCGTGGTGTCCGTGCGGGGCCACTCGATGACGTGCCACGCCGGCCCCAGATGGTCGAGCCGGCCCAGGGCGCGAGCCCCGGCCGCCTCCAACCGGCGGGCCCCCCGCTCGGCGCGTCGACGCCGAGCCCACTCCAGGGGGCTCGGGCGGACCGGGTCGAGCACCCCGGGGGCTTCCGCCCTGGGGTGTGGCACCGCGACGGGCGGCAGTGCCCGTGCGGTGGGTGCGGCTCGACGTGCGGGAAAGACAGTCATCGCGACCTCCGGCAAAAGGTCCCTCGAAGTTATGTCCTCACTACCCTACGTTGCCATACCGGGTACCCGGCAAGTCGGAGCGCCGGAGTGAGTGTGGATGAATGCCATATTCATCCACAGACGTTTTACCGGATGCCGCCAAACCGTGCCCTACCCTGGGCCGAGTGACCCACTACGTGGACAGTGAAGTCGGCCGCCTCGGCACCGTGCTGCTGCACCGGCCGGGCCCAGAACTGGCCCGACTGACTCCCCGGAACAACGACTCGTTGCTGTTCGACGCTATCCCATGGGTCGGACGGGCGCAGGAGGAGCACGACGCGTTCGCCGCCGAGCTGCGCGCCCGAGGGGTGGAGGTGCTCTACCTCGCCACCCTCCTCGCCGAGACCCTCGCCGTCGCCGAGGCCCGCGCCGAGATGACCGAGCAGGTGCTCGGCTCGCCCCGGCTCGGCGACACCCTGCGCCGCCGGGTGGCTGACCACCTCGCCTACCTCGACCCCGCCGCCCTCGCCGACGTGCTCATCGCCGGGCTCGCCCACGAGGAACTGCGGCTCAGCAGGGAACGGCCGGGCGGGCTCGTCTACGCCCTGATGGACCGGCACGACTTCGTCATCGACCCCCTGCCCAACCTGCTGTTCACCCGCGACTCGTCACTGTGGGTCGGCGACCGGGTCGGGGTGACCAGCCTGGCCATGCCCGCCCGCCGAAGAGAGACGAGCATCACCGACGCGATCTACCGGCACCACCCGCGCTTCGTCGGCACGGAGTTCGTCTACCACCCCGGGTTGGAGCACCTGGAGGGCGGCGACGTGCTGCTGCTGGCCCCGGGCGTGCTAGCGGTCGGGGTGGGCGAGCGGACCACCCCGGCCGGCGCGGAACGGCTTGCCCGGCAGGTCTTCGCCGCCGGGCTGGCGCACACCATCCTGGTGGTCCCGATCGCCCAGGAGCGCGCCACCATGCACCTGGACACCATCTGCACGATGGTCGACGTCGACGCCGTGCTGATGTACGCGAACGTGGCGAGCACCCTCGTCGCGTACACCGTGGTCGCCGGCCCGGACGGCGAGCCGCAGGTGGACGGCCCCGCGCCGTTCCTGCGGGCCGCCGCCGACGCGATGGACATCGACCAGCTCCGGGTGATCGACACCGGCCTCGACCCGGTCACCGCCGAGCGGGAGCAGTGGGACGACGGCAACAACACCCTCGCGATCGCCCCCCGGCTCTGCGTCGGCTACGAACGCAACACCGGGACCAACGCCCAGCTCGAACGGGCCGGCATCGAGGTGATCCCGATCGCCGGGTCCGAGCTGGGCTCTGGCCGGGGCGGCCCGAGGTGCATGTCCTGCCCCCTGGTCCGGGGGTAAGGAGGGGCCCCTTGTTGACGCATGACGTTGCACAGGGGTCCTTCCTAACAGCCAGCTATCGAGAAGGCACAGCTGCCGACGGCGGCGCGGCTCAGCGCAGGGTGAGCTGCCGGCCGAGCAGGCCGTGCCGGGCGCGGCGGCCCGCCGCGTCCAGCGGCTCCTTCTCCGCCAGGGCCTCGGCGTAGCGCTCGGCGAACTCCCGCACCGGCTCCTCCCACTCGGCCGCCGGGACGTTCTCGGGCAGGTCCCAGACCGGCACGAGGCGGCCGTGCGCGCGGAACATGCCGGCGAACTTGGTGCTCCCGCCGAGGGGCAGCGTGCCGGCGGTGCTCATCCGGGCCAGCGCGTCCAGTGCGGCGTCCTCGTCCTCCGGGAGCACCCAGCGGACGTGCGCCTTCTCCGGCACCTGGCACCAGTACGCGGCCTGCGCCGCAGCCAGCCGCACGGTCGGGTAGATTGCCGCGTTGGCCCGCTCCAGCGACGCCTGGACGGTCGGGTCGTCGGCCGCTCCCGGGTCGAGCCAGAACTCGAAGCCCTCGTGCATGCTGATCTCCAGCGGCCCGTCGACCAGGATGTCCTGGAGCCGGGGGCCGGGGCCGGGCAGCGGCGGCACCGTGACCGTCTTGCCCGGCTCGGTACGCAGCGCGCACAGCAGCGCCTCGGCCAGGTCCCGGGAGACGTCACCGGACTGCTGGTGGCGCTGGAGCCCGACGAGGACCCGACCGTCCGCCTTGGTTATCACCGGCGCCGCCATCGGCAGCACGGTGGCCAGGGTGACCGGGCGGTCGCCGTGCTCCTCGACCAGTTCGGGGACGAGCCGCAGCGGCGCGGACGCGGCCGGGACCAGCTCGCGCAGGGCGATCCATTCCGGCTCGTCGGTCAGCCCCTCGAACGGTCGGGGCACGAAGACGTCCCGCACCTTCTCCCGCTTGGGGGTGACGTCGGCGGCCCGCTGGATCTTTCTACGCTTGCTCACGGCGAGACAGCCTAGAGCCCGCAGCCGGACCGGGTGGGGAGGACCCGCCCCGCACGGACGGCCCAGACCGCCCCGAACGGCCGCCTCGGAGCCCGGCTCGGCCCAGCCGGCGACGGTGGCAACCTCGGAGAACCCGGCGCGGTTCAGCCGGCGACGACGAAATCGGTGTGGGGCGTGGCGGCGGGGTCGAACTCGGCCCACACGCTCTGCCCGAGGCCGTCCCGGTCGACGCCCCATCGGCTGGCCAGGCCGGAGACGATGTGCAGGCCACGGCCGTCGACCGCGTCGGGGCTGGCGGCCCGGACCAGCGGCCCCACGGCGGCCCCGCCGTCGGTGACCCGGAGACGGACGAACTGCCCGTCGGGGGTCTGGCGCAGCCGCCAGGCCACCCGGACGACCCCGCCGGGGAGCGCGTCGGCGTGCCGGACGGCGTTGCCGACCAACTCGGCCAGGACGGCCACCAGGTCGGTCAGGAACGTCGGCGGCACGACGCCGGCGAGCTCGTCGGCCAGCCGGTGCCGGGCCAGGCGCGCGCCGGTCGGGTCGTGCGGCACCACCACGCACCACGATCGCTCGACCGGCCCTGTCGCCACCGCCGCTCCCTCTCGCCTCGCTGCGTCCGGCCCTGCTAGTCCCCCGCCGCCCTGGCGGCCAGGCTCACCCGCATGGCAGCCGGACCTCTGCGACGGTACCGCCACCTTCCCTCGGCCGGAGGGATACCCATCCATTCTGCTGTTCAACGATCCGGCGGACGAGATAGAGGCCGAGCCCCGCGCCCGGGTACCCCCGCCGGTCGCCGGTCTCGCCCTGCCAGAACCGGTCGAACGCCCGCTCGACATGCTCCGGCCGGATGCCGATGCCCCGGTCGCTGACCCGGAACGACACGGTCCGCTTGTCGCCGTCGGCGGTGATCTCGATCGGGGCGTCGGGCGGGGAGTACTTGTCGGCGTTGGTCCCCAGCTCGGTGAGCACCGTCGTCAGCGACTGCCGGCTGCCGAGCGCCCTGGGCAGGCCGGCTGGCACGTTGAGGACGACCCGGCGGCGCAGGTCGGTGGGCAGGTCGGCGACGGCCGACCGGAGTGCGTCGCCGAGGTCGAACGGGACGGGCGGCTCACTGGGCCGGCCCTCGGTGGCCGAGGTGAGCAGCCGGTCGACCAGCCGGGCCAGTTCGTTGGCCCGCTGCCCGATGACGCGGGCGGCCTGCCGCCGGTCGGCGTCGGTCAGGGAGTCCCAGTGCTCGGTGAGGGTGTCCACGTACCCCTTGATGACGGTGACCGGGGTACGTAGCCCGTGGCTGGTCACCGCGACGAAGAGGTCGCGGTCCTGGTCGCGGAGCTGATGCACGGTGATGTCCCGGAAGGTGACGACGCGCAGCGCCCCCGGGCCGGGCAGCTCCCCCGAGGTGATCTTCAGCCAGCGGCCGTCGGGCAGCCGGTGGTCGAGGACCTGCCCGGACGGGGGGAGCGGGAACGGCAGCGGATGGTTCAGCGTCTCCGTGACCGACCGGCCGGTCACCTCGGCGGCGGCCGGGTTCCAGAGCCGGACGTGCCCGTCCCGGTCGACCACGGCGAGCCCGTCGGCCAGCGCCGCGACCACCGGGCCGTCGCCGTGCACCGGCAGGCCGCGCTGGTCGCTGTACATGTGGGCGATGCAGGAGGCGATGTACGCCATCACCTCGTGCTGCCCGGAGGCCCTCGAGTCGTCGTCCGGGTAGAAGGCGTGCAGGCTGCCGACGGTCAGCCCGCCGATCTCGGCCCGGGCGGCCACCATTCGGCCCAGCCCCCGGTCGACCAGCTCGGCGCCGATCGGGCCCGGGATGCGGTCCACCCGGATGTCGCGGATCTTCGGGCCGGAGAGCAGGCAGACGGTGGCCGGGTCGGTGGGCGACACGGGCCGGCCGATGGTCCAATCGGCGTCCCCGGTCGCGGCGATCACCCGGCCGCCGGTGGGCGCGAACTCCACGAACGCGGTGCTGGTCGCCCCGATGGCGGACTCGACCACCTGGAGCAGCCGGGCGAGTACGGGCAGACCGGCTTCACCAGAGTTGATCATCTCGATAACCCTGCCATGGCCGGCTATCAGGGCGGTGAGGTCGGTGCGCTCCGGCATGTCCCGAGTGTGCCGCGCCGACCCGCTCCCCGACACCCCCGCGCGGTCGGCCGCGGCACCCACGCCGCCCGGCGGCCCCGCACGGTCGGCCTCCCGGCCCGGGCCGGGCGCGTCACCCGGTGAACCCGCCCGGCCGGGCGGCCGGATCGACAGTCGCCCCGGCCGGACCAGCCAGCGGACGACGCCGCCCCGCCGGCTCACGGACCCCACCGCGGGAGGACATCGCCGCGCCGGCGGACAGTTCCGCTCGGCGCGTTCATCGGCCCAGCCGGGCCAGCGCGTGCGCCGGCCGGTCGGTGATGATTCCGTCCACCCCGGCGTCGAGCACCAGGTCCAGCTCGGCGGGCTCGTTGACGGTCCAGACGTACACCTGGTGGCCGGCGGCCCGCAGCGCGGGCACCAGGCGCGGGCGGGCCCGGACCAGCTCGACTCCCGGCCCGGCGATGCGGGTGCCGAACGGTAGCCGGCCGAGCCGCAGCCAGCGCGGCAGCACCTCCAGAAGGAGCACCGTGGGCAGGCCGGGGGCGAGGTCGTGGACGCGGCGGACGGCCAGCGGCGAGAAGGACATCACGGTGACCCGGACCGGGGCGTCCGCGCGCGGCTCGGCCAGGCCGTAGCGGCGCAGCAGGGCCACCAGGCGGCGCTCCACGTGCCCGCCGTACCGCGAGGGGTGCTTCGTCTCGATCAGCAGCCGCACCGGGCGGCCGGCGGCCAGTACGGCGTCGAGTAGCCGCTCCAGGGTGAGCAACCGGGTGTGCGACTCGTCGGGCGGCTCGTCGGCGTCGGGCGGCACGCAGCCCGGGTGCCAGGAACCGAAGTCCAACGCCTCCAGCTCCGCAAGCGTGCGGACGCTGACCAGGCCGGTGCCGTTGCTGGTCCGGTCCAGCCGCCGGTCGTGGACGCAGACCAGGTGCCCGTCCCGGGTCAGCCGGACGTCGCACTCCAGTCCGTCGGCGCCCTCGTCGAGGGCCCGCAGGTACGCGGCGAGGGTGTGCTCCGGCAGGTCGGCCGAGGAGCCGCGGTGCGCGAAGACCAGGGGATCACCCATGCCCGTCGCTCTCAGATGACCTGGCCCGGCCTGCCGTCCCCGTCCACGACGGGTCGCCCGACGGCCGCCCACTGGCGCATCCCGCCGTCGGCGTTGCGTACCTGGTCCCACCCGTTGTTCAGCAGGTATGCCACCACCTGCGCGGAGCGTCCGCCGGAGCGGCAGATGACCGCGACGTCCCGGTCGGTGGGCACCTCGGCCATCCGGGCGGGCAGCTCCATCATCGGCAGGTGGTGGGCACCGGGGGCGTGCCCGGCAGCCCACTCGTCGTCCTCCCGGACGTCGAGCAGGTAGATGTCGTCGGCGATCTTGGTCACGGGCACGGTGGGAACCTGGGGTCCGAACACGGTCACCAAGCCTAGAGCCTCGCCCGCCCGGCCGGTCAGGGGCGTGCAGATCCGGGCTGATCGGGTGGAATCGGCAGGTCAGAGACGAGTGATCCAGCGCGGGTTGGCCTGGGCCCAGGCGGGCATCCGGGCGCTCCGGACCGCCGCGAAGAGAGCGGTCCCCCCGCCGTCCAGCACGACGTACGAGATGCTGTCGATGGTCTGCGGGCGGGAGGGGACCTGTACGCCCGTCAGCGCGTCCGGGGGGAGGTCCCGGAGGGTGAGCAGCAGCTCCTCCAGGGGCACCCCGTTGGTGTCGACGGTCAGCGACGCGCCGACCGCCCGGATGAGCCGGTCGAGCCGCACCGGGTCGCGGCGCAGGTTCGTCTCGCCGGCCCGGTCCAGCATCGCCCGCAGGAGCTGCTGCTGGTGGCGCTGCCGGTCGTAGTCGCCGCCGGGCAGGTCGTAGCGCTGGCGGACGTAGTCCAGCACCCGCGCGCCGTCCATCTCCTGGCAGCCGGGGCTGAACAGCGTCCCGGTGTGGATCGAGCGCACCTTGGTGTCGACGCACATGCGGACCCCGCCGAGCAGGTCGATCACCTGCCGCAGCCCGGCGAAGTCGATCAGGGCGGCCCCGTCGAAGCGCAGGTCGGTGAGCCGGGTGAGGGTGGCCGAGAGGAGCTGGACGCCGGACTCGCCGCCGCCGCCGTGCTCGTACGCCGCGTTGATCTTGTCGCTGCCGCCGCCGTAGCCGTTCGGCCCGGGCGGGATGTTGACCAGCAGGTCGCGGGGAAACGAAACCACGTATGCCCGTTTCGTGTCGGCCGGCACGTGTACCACCAGGATGGCGTCCGAGCGCTGGTCGTCGCCGGCCGCGCCGGGTCGCCGGTCCGAGCCGACGAGGAGGTAGTTGAGCTCGCCGTCGAGATCCGTCCGGTCGCGCCGGGCGTCCGCGTCGAGCAGTTGCTCCCGGGCCACCGTGCGCTCGTAGCGGTGGCCGAGCGCCTTGAGCCCGACCACCGCGCCAGCGGCCAGCAGCGCTAGGGCCAGGCCGAGCCCGAGCAGGATCCGGCTCCATCGGGGTGCGCGCCGACGGGCCGGCTCGCGCCGCCCCCGTCCGGTTCCCCCTGACCTGGCCGTGACGCCCCCTGCCGCCGTAGTGAGATCTACTCACAACAGGCTACGGGGGCGATGGGGTCGCGGGGCGACTTTTCCCAGGTCAGTGGCCGGGTCGGCCGGCTACTTGCGAGTCGACAGCACGCCCGGGTTGGCGTACACGAACTCGGCGAGCTTGTCGTTCTTGATCGCCTGGAACATCTCCATGGTCTGCGGGCTCAGCGACTCCTTGGTCCCCTCGGCGTTCGCGTGGAACGTGCCGCCGTTGGTCCGCAGCATGGTCAGGTCGTTCCCGGTGACCCCGCGCATCGTGTAGATGAAGTCGACGATCGGCACCCCGCCGGTGTCCAGCACGAACGCCTTGCCGGCCGCCTTGATCAGCCCGTTGAGCTTCACCGGGTTGGTCAGCGTGCCGTTCTCGGTCGCCTTCTTCGCCATCGCCTTGATGAGCTGCTGCTGGTTTTGCTGCCGATCGTAGTCGCTGTTCGGCAGGCCGTAGCGCTGCCGGGCGTAGTCGAGAGCAGCCCAGCCCTTCATCTCCCGGCAGCCCTTCTTGTGCACCACCGGAGTCATCGGCTTGCCGGTCTTCTTCGCGTCGGCGTTCCACATCGGTTTGCCGTCGACGTACGACATGTGGTGCGACTTGACCTGGTGGCTCACGCAGATCCGTACGGTGCCGAGGGCGTCGATGACGCCCTTGAATCCGCCAAAGTTGATGATGGCTGCGCCGTCGAAGCTGATCCCCGTCATCTTCTTGATCGTCTGCGCCATCAACTGCGCGCCGCCCTCCCAGCCGCCGCCGTTGCGGGCACCCGCCTGGAACGCCGCGTTGATCTTGTCGGACCCGCCGCCGTAGCCGCTCTTCTTGAACGCCGGGATCTGCGCCTCGGTGTCGCGCGGGATGGAGATCAGGTACGCCTGGTCGTGCGAGGCGGGAATGTGCAGCACGATGATGGTGTCCGCCCGGACGTCGTCGGCGGCCCAGCGCTCGCGGGCGTCCACGCCCAGCAGCAGCATGTCGATGGGGCCGTCCAGGCTCGCGCCGCCCTCGGCGTCGGACTTGCCGGCGTCGCCGAGCAGGTTGCGCTGGGCGATGCTGCCGGTGGCCTGGCTGATGAGTGCCTTGCTGCCCACGATGGCGACCCCGCTGGTCATCATCAGCATCGCGCCGAAAACGATGGTGAGGCGGGCCCACAGCGGGTCCCTGCGGCGCTTGCGTTCGCGGGCGGGTGGATCGACGGGGGGTCGACCGCCGCTGCGGGGCTGCGACGGGATGGCCGACGGAACCCGTGCGACCGCGCCGACGGGCTCCTGCGACGGAGGGCGACGGCTGGTATGAACCGGCATGCGTGCTCCAGCTCGCGTGATCGGGGGGCGGGACCACTGTACGTACCGCTTCCCGTCAAGGCGAGTTCGTCGTACGGCTATTCGCAGTTATCCTGATGGTTGCCTGCGGAATTAGCCCGAACGGCCAACTGAAAGCAGCCGGTCGGCGGAAGGGTACCCGGTGGAACGGGGTCCGGTCGACGACCGACGCTGACGTATGTCGAAGTAACGACCGTTCGAATGGCCCTCCGTTACCCGGAGGTTCCCGCCGGCGGGTTGGCCTTCACCCACGCGGCCATCGTGTCCGCCGACATGGCCTGGTACATGGCCAGGGCCTTCTCCCGGTCCGAAACCACCACCGACTCGCCGTTGATCGTGTCGCTGCCCGAGTTCGGGCTGGTGACGAAGATCAGGTTCTCCCCCCGCAGGCTGCGGAACTGTAGCGCCATGTCGACCAGCGAGAAGCTCTGGTCCACGGTGACCGCGTCCGTCACCGACTGGAGGAACGCGTTGAGCTTCTTCGGGTTGGTCAGCGTGCCCGTGCTGGCCGCCTTGTCCATCAGTGCCTTGAGGAACTCCTGCTGGTGGCGCATTCGCGCGAAGTCGCCGTCCGGGAACTGCTTGCGCTGCCGGATCCAGTCCAGCGCCTCGGTGCCGTTCATGTGCATGGTGCCCTTGGTGAACTTGCGGAACGGCTTGTGGATCGAGGTGATCGACCGCTCCACCTTCAGGTCCACCCCGCCGAGCGCGTCGGTGACCTGCTTGAACCCGGCGAAGTCGATCGCCATCACGTTGTCGATGCGTACGTCGGTGAAGCACTCCACCGTCTTCACCGCGAGGGGCAGGCCGCCGAACGCGAACGCGGCGTTGATCTTCGCCCGCTGGCCCGATCCGCAGTCGGCCTGGGCGTTCTGCGGGATCGGCACGTACAGGTCGCGGGGGATGGAGACGAGGTAGGCGGACTTGTGGTCGGCCGGGATGTGCATGACGATGATCGTGTCGGCCCGCCACTGGCTCTGCTGGTCCACCGGGGCGTCCGGGTCCCGCGAGTCGCTGCCGACCAGCAGGATGTTCAGCGCCCCCTCCACCGCCTTCGCCGGCCGGCCACCGGTCAGCTCCGAGAACGGGTCGGTGCGGGCCAGGTCCTGGTTGAGGTTGCGGGTGTAGAACCACGCCCCGGCCCCACCGAGCAGCGCGAGGACGAGCACCGCCACGCCGGCCACCAGGCCGATCCGGCCCCACCTCGGGCGCGGCCCGCGCCCGCCGGCCCGCCGGGGAGCGCCCGGCCCGCCGGGCCCACCCGGGCCGCTGGGGCCGTCCGACCCGCCGAAACCGCGGCCCGGGGGCCGGTCGTCGTGTGCGGGGTACCACTGGGCCCCGGGTACGCGGGCGCGCCCCGAGCCGCTCTGGCCGGGGCCGGGCACGGGGGCACGCCCGGCGCTGCGACGCAGGTACGGGAGCGGGACGCCGGCGGAAGCGGTCGCTGACATGTACCCGAGGGTACGTAGCCCCGTCGAGGGTCGCCCTCAACCGCAGGTCGGCCGGCGGGCCGCGCCGCGCCGAGCGGGTTACCCTAGCCGCTCGCGGAAGTGCTCGATCGTGCGTCGGAGGCCGTCTTCGGGCGCCACCGAAGGCTCGTATCCGAGCAGTTCACGGGCGAGGGTGAGGTCGGGCCGGCGCATCTCGGGATCATCGGCTGCCCGGGTGACGTACGTCACCTCGGAATCGCTGCCGGAGAGTGACACGATCAACTCGGCCAGTTGCCGCATCGTCAGCTCGTGCTCCGTGCCGCAGTTCACCGGGCCGGTCTCCGTCGAGTCGAGCAGCAGCAGGATGCCGCGCACCAGGTCCTCGACGTAGCAGATCGACCGGGTCTGGTTGCCGGTGCCGTGCACGGTGATGGGCTCGCCGCGCAACGCCTGGGAGATGAACGTCGGGATGGCCCGGCCGTCGTCCGGCCGCATCCGCGGGCCGTACGTGTTGAAGATCCGCACGATCGCGGCGTCCAGCCCCCGGTACCGGCGGTACGCCATCGTGGCCGCCTCGGAGAACCGCTTCGCCTCGTCGTAGACGCTGCGTACGCCGATCGGGTTGACGTTGCCCCAGTACGTCTCGCGCTGTGGGTGCTCCTTCGGGTCCCCGTACGCCTCGGACGTGGAGGCCATCAGGAACCGGGCGCCGTCGGCGACCGCGCGGTCGAGCAGGTGCAGGGTGGCCACCGACCCGACCCGGAGGATCTCCACCGGCAGGGTGGCGAAGTCGGTGGGGCTGGCCGGGGAGGCCATGTGCAGGATCGCGTCGAACCGCTCGGCCAGCGCCGGGTGGTGGGTCGGCAGCCCGTCGGAGACGTCCGCCTCGACCAGCGTGAAGTTCCGCTTGTCGTGCAGGTGGGCGACGTTGTCCTTGGAGCCGGTGACGAAGTTGTCCAGCGCCACCACCGCGCAGCCACGGGCGACGAGGGAGTCGACCAGGTGCGACGGCACGAAGCCGGCGCCGCCGGTGACGAGGACACGGTGACCGGGACCGAAGCGCGGGGCGACCTTCATGCCGACCAGCCTATACAGGCACGAGAGGTAAGGAAGGGCCCCCTGTTAACGCGAAACGTTGTACAGGGGGCCCTTTTTAACAGCTCGGCCGGTGCGGGGCCGAGCGGGACCAGGTCAGTGCGCGCCGGCGCCCGTGAGGGAGCGCACCTCCAGTTCGGCGTATTTCTCCTCGTCGCTCTCCTTGGAGATCATCGTGCCGATCCACCCGCACAGGAACCCGAACGGGATGGAGAGGATGCCCGGGTTGGACAGCGGGAACCATTGCCAGTCGTGGTCCGGGAACATCGACGTCGGTGCCCCGGAGACGACCGGCGAGAAGAACACCAGCAGCACTGCGGAGAGCAGGCCGCCGTAGATCGACCAGACCGCGCCGGAGGTGTTGAACCGCTTCCAGAACAGGCTGTACAGGATCGCCGGCAGGTTGCCCGAGGCGGCCACCGCGAATGCGAGCGCGACCAGGAATGCCACGTTCAGGCTCTGCGCGTAGATCGACAGGGCGATCGAGACCGCGCCGATGACCAGCGCCGAGATGCGGGCCACCCGGACCTCCTGGCGCTCCGACGCCTGCCCGTTCTTGATGACGTTGGCGTAGAAGTCGTGCGCCAGGCTGGACGACGAGGCCAGGGTGAGCCCGGCGACCACCGCCAGGATGGTGGCGAAGGCCACCGCCGCGATGATCGCCAGCATGGTCGCGCCGCCGAGGTCGCCGCCGAGGAATTCGATGCCCAGGGCCTCGGCGAGCTGCGGCGCGGCGGTGTTGCCGGCCTTGTCCTGCGCGGTGATCGCCGGGCCGCCCACCAGGGCCGCCGCGCCGAAGCCGAGGGCCAGGGTGAGCAGATAGAACGAGCCGATGATGCCGATCGCCCAGAGCACGCTCTTACGGGCCGCCTTGGCGGTCGGCACTGTGTAGAAGCGGATCAGGATGTGCGGCAGGCCCGCCGTGCCGAGCACCAGCGCGATGCCGAGCGAGAGCAGATCGACCTTGTTGTAGAACGTCTGCGTCGCGTTCCCGGCCACCTCGACGCCGTAGCGCAGGCCGGGCTCGAGGAAGGCGCTGCCCTTGCCCGAGCTGGCGGCGGCGTCGCCGAGCAGCGACGACAGGTTGAACTTGTACTTCGCCAGCACCAGCAGGGTCATCACCAGCGCGCCGGACATCAGCAGGAACGCCTTGACGATCTGGACGTACGTGGTGCCCTTCATGCCGCCCACGGTGACGTAGACGATCATCAGGGCGCCGACCATGATGATCGTGGCGACCTTCGCGGTGTCGGCGTCCATGCCGAGGAACGTGGTGCCCGGCTTGATGCCCAGCAGCAGCGCCACCAGCGCGCCCGCGCCGACCATCTGGGCCAGCAGGTAGAAGATCGACACGGTGATGGTGGAGACCGCCGCCGCCGTGCGGACCGGCCGCTGGCGCATCCGGAACGCCAGCACGTCTGCCATCGTGTACCGGCCCGAGTTGCGCAGCAGTTCGGCGACGAGCAGCAGCGCCACCAGCCAGGCGACCAGGAAGCCGATCGAGTAGAGGAAGCCGTCGTAGCCGTAGAGGGCGATGATGCCGGCGATGCCGAGGAACGACGCGGCCGACATGTAGTCGCCGCCGATCGCCATACCGTTCTGGAAGCCGGAGAAGGACCGCCCGCCCGCGTAGTAGTCGGTGGCGGTCTTGGTCTGCCGGCTCGCCCAGATGGTGATGGCCAGGGTCACCGCCACGAACGCCAGGAACAGCGTGATGGTGAGGTTGCGGGCGGTGCCGCCGCCTGCCTCAGCCGCGAGGACCGTGTACATGGGTCACCTCCCCCATCTCGGTGCGGATACGGTCGGCGATCGGGTCGATCCTGCGGTCGGCGAACCGGGAGTAGAGCCAGGCGATCAGGAACGTCGAGACGAACTGGAGCAGGCCGAAGATCAGGGCGACGTTGATGTTGCTGCCGAACAGCTTCGTGCCCATGAAGTCCCGCGCGTACGCGGAGAGGATCACGTAGAGCGCGTACCAGAGGAAGAACGCGACGGTCATCGGGAAGATGAAGCCGCGCAGTGCGCGACGCAACCCGGCGAACTCGTCCGACCGCTGCACGGCGAGGTACCGGTCTGCCGTGGACGCGGCCGGAGCCGGCGTCTCCGGTGCGGTCGGTGCGTCCGACGGGGGTGTGTCCGTGGACATCTGTGGATCACCACCTTCACAGGCGTAGGAGTTTCGCGCACGGTAGAAACCGCGCCCCCTGGCCGGGAAGAACGTGGATCGACCACGGTCCCCACCTGCGCCGAGCGGTCGCCTGTCTGCGCTGAGTGACCTAGGTCACTCCGTTCACCGGTAGTG
>NZ_SMKJ01000171.1:0-15213 GCF_004348615.1 Micromonospora sp. KC207 | reverse complement strand
GTCCTCGACCGCGCCGCACTGGACTGGCTGAATGCCGCTGCAGGACCCCGACTGTCCGCCGCGGGACGACCCGGCTCCCCAGATCAGGTCAGCGAGGAGGACCTCAGCTCCGCCGAGACCGCCCTGACGATGTTCCGGCAGTTGGACCACACCCACGGCGCCGGACGAGTCCACGCCCGGGTGCAACGGTACGTCGAAGGAGAGTTGAACCGGCTGCTGGCAAATCCTCCCACCTCGGAGGCTATCGGTCGGCGTCTCTACACGCTGGCGGCGGGTTTCTTCGAGCTGTGCGGATATCAGGCAGTCGACACCGGAGCGCACGGTCTCGCGCAGCGTCGCTATCTGCGCGCGCTGCGGCTGACGCAGGCCGCCGACGACCGCCTTTACGGCAGCTACCTGCTCGCCGTGAACATCGGCCACCTGACGCTACATTGCGGCCATCCCGAGCCGGCGCTGCGGATGGCGCTCACGGCAGTGAGAGGAAGTGAGACTCAGACGACGCCCGCCGTAGGAGCCGCGCTGCACGCTGTGGTGGCGCGGACGTACGCCCGCCTCGGACGCGAAAGCGACTGCATGGCCCACCTCGACATCGCAGAGAGGCAGATGGCTCGTAGTAAGCCCGAGGATGAGCCGTCGTGGATCCGGTACTTCAATGCGGCGTACCTTGCCGACGAGCTTGCCCACTGCTTCCATGATCTGGGCCGGCCGCAGCAGACCCAACGGCATCTGGGAGAGGCCCTTACCGCCCTGAGTCCCACACACGTCCGGCGACTCACCATCGACACCGCGCTCCTGGCCTCATCGTTGGCTGCCGCTGGATGCATCGACGAAGCCTGCGCCGCCGCCCGCGTGGCGGTGGACCACGCCGCACAGACCACCTCGCACCGCTGCTTGGAGCGAATCGTCGAGGTGCAAGCCGACCTTGAGCCCTACCGGTGCGAACCCGAGGTCCGTGAGTTCGGCGAGTACGTGCGTCATCAGCTACCGCTGGCTGCCGTGTGATCCGTTCCCACGGTCGCCGCAGCCGTCATCACCGCGCGGTAGTGCGCGAGTTCCGCCTCCAGCGCCTCTCCTGCCCGCGCGGAGGTCGCCACGTAGTGACCGACGTCGGGAAGAAGCAGCATGTCGTGGGGCATACCGCGGGTCGCCAGTTGGTCGGCGAGTTGCCGCACATCCCCGACCACCGCTACGTCATCGGCGGTGCCGTGAACGAGCAGCACCGGTCGCTGGACGGTGGCGGCGTCGACCCGCCCGGCACCGCCTCGCAGCCGGGTAGCGTGCGCCCGTTGGAACCGGGGTACGGTTTCCGCCCACCGGTCGGGATCCACGATCGCTGACACGGCCGTGGCGGCGGCGAACGGACTGTTTCGCGTCACCGCATGTAGGGCGGTGTATCCGCCGGCGCTGGCACCGCGGATGAAAACTTGCCCCGGTGCGGCTTGTCCTGTTGCGATCAGGTGGTCCGCCACCGCGGTGCAGTCGTCAACGTCATCGAGACCCCACCGGCCGTACAGCGACTCCCGGAATTCCCGGCCATACCCGGTGCTGCCGAGGTAGTCGACGTCCACGACGGCGAACCCCCGACTGGTGAAGAACTGCGCCTGCCAGTCCAGGCGCAGCAGGCAGGAGGCGGTAGGTCCAGGATGCGCCCGAACGATTACCGGCGCCCGCCAGCCCGCTGTCGAGCCCGTTGGCGGATACACCAGGGCGACTACCTCTTGATCGTCCTTGACAGGGACCCGCAGTTCCGTCGGCGTCGACACTCGCACCCTGTCCAGTTCGGCGTGCTCCGACTTGGCAAGCACCTCCACCTGGGGACGGGCAGCGGCGAGATGCACGAGCGCGACCTGTGGGGCTGCGGTCGGCGACGATCCGATCAACGCCACCGTCGTTCCCTGAACGGCCAGGTAGGGCTTGATCGACGTGTACGGAAGGTCGACCGGGCGAACGGTGCCATCGAGGCCGATGACGACAAGGCGGTGTCGCGGCCCCTCCTGCACAGCCACAGCGATGCGGCCGTTGTCAAGGAAGTCGTACGACGCGTAACCCAGTTCCCAGGGCTCCGCAGCGCACTCGCCCGCGATCGGTGCGATCGGCTTCACCTGGTGGCCGTCCCACCGGTAGAGGTTCCACCAGCCGCTGCGGTCGGACACGAAGTACAACGCCCCGTCGGGCCCCCACCTCGGCTCCACCGCGGACTCATCCGCACCGCCGGCGAGCTTCACTGGGCACTCGGGCTTGCCATTCGGCGAGTAGGAGGCCACCCACACCTCGGAGGTATCCCAGGGCATGTCGCGCTCGCTCCACGCGGTCCAGGCCAACATGCCTGGGCCTGGCCGAGGCGCGCCGAGAAAGCCTCGGGATGTGGCGAGAGTCCGCACCTGCGAAGTGCCGGTGAGTGAAATCGCGATGAGGTCGTCACCATGCTTCGATTCCCGCACAGCCAGTAGCTCTCCGTCGCCGACCGTCAGGTCGCCGAAGGATCCCGGACTGACCAACTCGAGTTCATCGTCGTGACGACAGCCCCGATAGAGGCCGTCTCCGCCGACGCACCACAACCTTCCGTCCGCGACAGCGAACGACCCGCCTCCGTACGCGTGAACGCCGCTGGTGATGTTGAAGCTATCCGGGCTGACGTCCCGCCTGCCCTCACCGGGCCGCCAACGTGTCACTGTCGCAGCCCCGCCAGCCTCGGGACGAGTCTCCAACCAGTACAGCGAGCCATCCCCGGCACGCAGCTGGTCATAGCTCACAGACGCGCGGACCGCGTCCTCCATCGAGACCACAGCGATCCTGTCCGCCAGCCTCACGGGTCCTCCTCGAACGACTTGCGTAGGCGACCGGACGACAGTGGCCTGCCGTCAGCGGTCTCCGAGGCACCGACAACGGCGCAGCAGACGTTGTCGCAGGCCGGGGTCAGCGCGAGCACTCCTCAGACACCGCCGACTCTACGCCCAAGCATCCGGCCCCCACGGCTTGATGCCCTGTCCATGGAACTGCCGTCGGCCATTCTTCTCGGCAGCGACAGCGTCGATGCGGACAACAGTATCTGTCCGCTTCTCCGGGATCGACCACGCCATCTAATCGAGCGACCATTCGGAGCGTGAGGCCATTCAAGGACGCCCAGCAATGAATGCTGGGCCGCCGATCCTCGAGGTGTCGATGAAAGGGTGCCATGCAACTACAGGATGAATTGGGGAGATACGGCTATCGCCAGGAGTTGGCTCGGAGGCTGCGGTTCCGGGACCTCGTCGCGTACGGCCTCGTCTACATGGTGCCGATCGCGCCGATGGCGATTTTCGGCGGTGTCTATGCCGGCTCGGGCGGGATGGTTGCTCTGGCGTACGCGGTTGGTGTGGTGGCGTTGGTGTTCACGGCGTTCTCGTACGCGCAGATGGTGAAGGCGTTCCCGATGTCGGGCAGTGTCTACAACTACGCCGGTCGGGGCATCAGCCCGCCGGTCGGGTTTCTGGCTGGCTGGGTGATCCTGCTCGACTACGTGTTGGTGCCGGGGCTGCTGTATCTGGTGGCGTCGGTGGCGATGCACGCCACGGTGCCGTCGGTGCCGGTGTGGCTGTGGCTGCTCGGGTTCGTCGCCGTGAACACGCTTATCAACTCGGTCGGGATCCGGATGACCGCGATGGTCACCCGGGTCATGCTCGTCGGCGAGCTGATCGTCCTAGCGGTCTTCCTCGCTGTCGCCGGTTGGGCCGTCGCGACGGGCAGGGGCCGGTTCAGCTGGGAGGCGTTCTACAACGCCGACACGTTCACCTGGTCTGTGGTGGCGGGGGCGGTGTCGATCGCGGTGCTGTCGTTCCTGGGGTTCGACGGTATTTCCATGCTGGCCGAGGAGGCCAGGGGCGGCTCCCGGCAGATCGGCCGGGCGATGGCCGCCGTCCTGATCTTGGCAGGGGTGTTGTTCATCGCGCAGACGTGGCTGGCCGCGATGCTCGTCCCCGACCCGGGCGGCCTTCTCGCCGCGGGCGATCCGAACGGCACCGCCTTCTATGACGCCGCCGCCGTGGCCGGTGGAGGCTGGCTGGCCACCCTGTGCGCTGTCGCGACGGCCATCGCCTGGGGTCTGCCGAACTCGATGGTCGCGCAGGTGGCTACCTCTCGGCTGTTGTACGCGATGGCGCGGGACCGGCAACTCCCGGCGTTTCTGGCGAGGGTGTCGATCCGTCGTAGTGTGCCGATCAACGCGACCCTGCTGACCGGTGTCGTGTCCCTCGCGCTGGGCCTGTACATGGCCACCCGCGCGGACGGGATCACGCTGCTGTCGTCGCTGATCAACTTCGGGGCGATGGTGGCGTTCCTGGTCCTGCACGTCTCCGTGGTGGTGCATCACCTCATCCGCCGGCGCAGCGGGAACTGGTGGGCGCATCTGGTGATGCCGGGTGTCGGGTTCGGGATCCTGGCCTACGTCGTGGTCAACGCCGACATCGCCGCGCAGCGCCTCGGCCTGGCCTGGCTGGCCCTGGGCATGGTCGTCCTCGCTGGCCTCTACCTGTCTGGCCGCCGGCCGGTGCTGTCCGGCCTGGCGCCGGTCCAGCCTGCCGGCCGTGACATGGAGCGGGTGTGATCGCCGTGGGCACCTTCACCTACCGGCCGGCGCGCGACGAGTTGGCGTACACGTTCGGCGGTCGTCTCCCGGTGGCCCACGTCCGTTCCGGCGACATCCTCGAAGTGCACACAAAGGACTGCTTCGGTGGGCTGGTGCGCGGCCCAGCCGACCTGCCGTCGCGGGTGTGCCGGATGCCGTACCTGAACCCGGTGTCCGGGCCGTTCTTCGTCGAGGACGCCGAACCCGGGGACACCCTGGCCGTGCACATCGCCTCCATCGTCCCGACTCGCGACTGGGGTGTGTCGGCGACGTTCCCGCACTTCGGCGCGCTCACCTCGACCTCACACACCGCGACGCTGCAGCCGCCGCTGCAGGAGCGGGTGTGGGTGTACGACATCGACCGCCAAGCGGGTGTGGTGCGGTTCCACGCCACCGGCAGCGAGCACACTGTCGACCTGCCGTTGGATTCCATGATCGGTACCATCGGCGTCGCCCCCGCCGGGATGGAAACCCGGTCCACGATCGTCCCGGACATCCACGGCGGGAACCTCGACACCCCTGAACTCCGCGCGGGAACCACCCTGTATCTGCGGGTGAACGTGCATGGCGGGATGCTCGCCCTCGGCGACGGACACGCCCGCCAGGGCCAGGGTGAAGCCTGCGGCGTCGCCGTGGAGATCGCCACTGTCACGACCCTCGCCGTCGAGGTCATCAAGGGCGTCGACACGGCGTGGCCGCGGCTGGAAACCGACACGGCGATCATGTCGATCGGCTGCGCCCGCCCCCTGGAGGACGCCTACCGCATCGCGCACCGGGACCTCACCGCCTGGACCGTCGACTTGGCCGGCCTGGAGGTCCTCGACGCCTACCAGCTCATCTCCCAGGCCGGGCGGGCACCGATCGGCAACGTCTGCGACCCCAACTACACGGTCCTCGCGGCGATCGACAAAGCGCTGCTCCCGCAACCGGAGCCCGCCTACCGCGACGCGCATGCCCGACTGCGGAACCTCGCCAACCAGCGGGAGGAGGGGCAGGTGCGATGACCGCAACGGTTCCCCGGCTGCCGCTGCGCGACGAGTTGTTCCTGCTCGGCCACGACGACGACACCGGAAAGCCCCACATCCACCGCCAGGCTCTCGCCCTCGGCCTGGCCGGCGCCGTGCTGATCGACCTGTTCCTGGCCGGGCGGATCGTCCTCGGCCCCAACGACGACCGGCCCGGCACCCACCGGTGGCTGCGCCTGCACGCCGGTCAACCGGTCGGTGACCTGATCGCCGACACCGCCCTCGCCACGATCCGACACGCCCGCGCCGCCCCACCGGTGAAGGTGTGGCTGCGCGCCTTCGCCGACGACCTGTACGAACGCACACGAGCCGGCCTTGTCGCCGCCGGCATCCTCCGCCACACCAACCGCCGACGCCTCGGTGGCCTCGCCCGCACCGACACCTACCTCGCCACCGACACCAAATGGGTCGTCGTCGCCCGAGCCCGCCTGCGGTACCTGGCCGCCGGACACGACCAGCCCGACAACCACACCGCGGCCCTCGCCGGACTCGTCGCCACCCTCGGCCTCACCGACCACCTCTACCTCCACGACGACACCGCCGCCCTCACCGCGCGCCTGAAAACCATCGCCGAGCAGCACCACCGCTCCGTCCGCGACATCACCGCCGCCGTCGACGCCGCGATCGGTGACCTCGCCACCGCCACCTACCGCTGAGACGAGACACCCATGGCCACCCATGTGCGCATCCGTTTGGCCCGCTGGGCCGACATCGACCCCGTCGCCAGCCTCGCCGCCGACGCGCTGCACCACACGCCGCTCGGCCAATGGCTGGTCCCCGACGCGACGCACCGCCGGCAGATCCTGGCCGATGTCCTGCTGATCTGGGTGGAACACGCCATGTTCTTCGGCGACATCCACCTCACCGACGACCTCACCGCCGCCGCGGTCGCTTTCCACCGCTACCGCGCCATCCCACCACCGGCCAACTACCGCACCCGACTCACCGACGCCGCCGGAGCACACACCACCCGCTTCGACCTACTCGACACGCTCCTGACCAGCGGACAGCCTACCGAACCCCACTACCACCTGGCACTGCTCGTCGTCCGCCCCGACACCCAACGCGCCGGGCGGGCAACAGCGATGCTCACCCACCACCGCAACCGCCTCGACCACATCGGCCTACCCTCATGGGCCACCGTCCCGACCGACAGCCAGCACCGCTTCGCCCGCCACGGCTACACACTCCGACCCACGGTCACCCTGCCCGACGGCCCCACCCTGCACCCCATGCGCCGCAACGCCCACCCGACCAGCGGCGCCACACCCATCAACCCAGGCCGCCTCCTCGACCACCGCTGGCAGGACTTCCATGTGTAGCCCCAACGCCCTCGTCGCCGGAACAGGGCGATCGCCGGCTGCGCCGGTAGGTTTAACGGTCGAAGACCTTCACTGTTTCCGATGGGGAAGTCGGCTACGTGTCGCACATTGAGAAGATCGCCGGTGAGCTCCGGGCGCTGATGGCTGGCGTGGAACGCGCGCGGGGATTGGCAGCCGCCGTGGACAGGCAGGCGCAGGAGGTGACGTTGCGGGCTGCGGGCGCGGGCTTCGCCGCTGTTGCGGCGGGCATGGTCCGGGTGCGGAGCGCGATCACCGGAATCCAGGGTGGCCTGGGTAGCCTCGCCGGGTCGATCGGTGAGGCGGCGAAGGCAACCGGTGCGGTGCCCCGCGAGGCCACCCCGCAGGAGACGATTGCCGGGCTGGCACCCGTGCTGAGCGCGGCGGACAGCGCCCGTGACGCGGCCGCGGGTGCCATCGCCCAGGTCGGTGAGGCGCAGCAGTTCGTCGCCATGGTCCTGCAGGGCGGGCAGCCCGGGCCGCTGTTGCAGGCATTGGAGAGCGTCAAGCAGGTCCTGGTGCTGGTCGTACAGCGAACCGGCGCTGCCCGTCAGTTCGTCGAAGCGGCGATCGCCGAAGCGCGACAGTTGGGGGCCTCGGGAAACTGAGAGGGGCTGGCGGTCCCGTACCGGCCAGCCCTGCCCCTCACAACGACGGTGTCACGGCATCGACAGCTCCTGCCGCGGCTGACGCCGCTTCCGCTGACACCAGCTCCGCAGCGGCATCCTGGAGCAGGAAACCTTCCGGTGTCCTGGGTGGATCGCCGACCGGACCGCGGACGAGGGTCTCGCGGAACCAGAAGTCTGTGGTGGCGCAACGCTCGGTTCAGCTCGAGAACGAGTGCGCCGACACGGTTGCCGGCAAGGGCTACCGCCTCCACCAGAACCCCACCAAGCAGGAGGTAGCGAACGCTCGGGCCGATACTCGCGACGCCGGGGACCCGGACAAAAACCCTGACTATCTGGTCGAGGGCCACGTCTTCGATTGCTACTCTCCGACCGCGTCGAAACCGGTGCGGGGTATCTGGAGCGAGGTGTCCCAGAAGATCGGCGAGCAGCAGACGCAGCGGGTGGTGTTGAACCTTCAGGACTGGCGCGGAGACCTCGCAGCCCTGCGCAAGCAGTTCGACGACTGGCCCATACCGGGGCTGAAGGAACTGGTGGCGGTGACACCACGTCGTGAGATCGTGCAGATCGTACGCCGGGACTGAAGGAGGCAGCGCACATGGCTATCGAGTTCCGACTGACCCTGGCCGGCGATATTCCGCTGGACCAGGTGGCCGAACTCGCCGCTCCTGAGGCGACCGAGAAGCCGGCCCTCCCAGGTCATACGCGGTTGCTCAGCGCGGACCTGTACGAGCAGTGCGGGTACGCGGTCAGCATCACCGCGGGCAGCCACGGCTACTACGACGCCGAGGACGACGACGGCTCCCGCTGGGAGTGGGAACCAGACACCTACGTCACCATCGGCTTCCGCATGCGCGCCGACGACATGGGCGACAAGGGGATCCCGAACACGCTCGCGACCGTGGCCCGCGTGCTGAACGGCCGGCCCGAGGACGCCGCACTGGTACAGGACGGCAACTGGCTGCTGCTGACGCGCGTCGGAGGAATCGTACGCAAGCACAACGTGGCCCTGTGGTACGACGAGACCTTCGACGGCATCCTCCCTGGCGAGTGAGACAACCCGTGCATGAGCGCAGATGTCGGCTCCTACCGGTGAGCTGCGGTGCCTGAGGACGTGCCGCAAAGATCTCAACCGGGCCATGAGTTCGTGGGCCGCCAATGAACGGCCCACGAACCGTCGCCGCCTGTCGCTGCTATGCGGCGGTGTCGTTGCGGGGGATGAGGTCGGCGGCGGCGTCGGCGCTTCCGCGTTCGAGTTCGAGGATGACGCTGGTATAGGTGTCGGAGGTCAGGCCGATGGTGGAGTGGCCGAGGGTTTCCTGGACTTCTTTCATGTCGGCGCCGCCGTGGCGGAGGTAGGTGGCGGCGCAGTGGCGTAGGTCGTGCAGCCGCACGGGCGGCAGCCCGGCCTTGGCGACGAGGTGGTCGAAGCGGTCGCTGATGGTCTGTGGGTGCCACGGCTTGCCGTCGGGGCGGACGAAGAACAGGCCGGTGTCGGGCCAATCAGTGCCGTTGACGCTCTGCCAGCGACGGCGCATGTCGAAGTAGGCGCGCAGGACGGCGATGGTCTTCGGGCCGAGGGGGACCATCCGGTCACCGGCGTCGCTCTTGACGGGGCGGGTGATGGGCGTGTAGCCGACGGTGGTGATCTGTTCGACGACGGTGAGGTAGCCGGCGTCGAGGTCGACGTCGTGGTCGCGAAGCCCGCACGCCTCCCCGCGGCGCAGGCCGCGGTGCAGGATGAGCAGGAACATCGCGTAGAGGACGATGTCGTGGCGTTCGGTGTGGTCGAGGAAACGCCCGGCCTGTGCGGGCATCCACACCATCACGGGGCTGGGACGTTTCCCGGTGGCCTGCCAGTGCTCTACCGCCTTCGCGGTCCACACCCGTGCCTTGGGTCGTTTCGCGGTGGGTAGTTCGACGCCGAGGGCGGGGTTGGTGGGTATCAGCTTCGCCCGCACGACCGCGTCGTTGAGGGCCTTGCGCAGGGTGGCGTACAGCCGCTGGGTGCTGGCGGCCCCCATCGGCCGCACACCTTTGACCTTGGCGCGTACGTCGGGGTCGGTGCTGGTACGGGCGGCGCGGATGGCGTCCTGCTGGCGGCCGATCGCGGTGAACATGGCCTCGATGTGGGCGGTGCGCAAGCTCTGGATCGGGATCTTGCCGAGGTGGGGGACCAGGTACAGGCGGATGTGGTCGGAGTAGCCGCGAACGGTCTTCTCCGCCAGCCCGCGACGCCCTTCCAGCCAGGCGCTGAGGTACTCGCCGGTCGTCGTGGGCACGGATGCGGGCACGCCGGCGCGGACGCGGGCGGCGACCGCGTCGCGGTCGGGCAGTGGGGTGCCGGGCCGGCAGGCGTGTAGCAGGTCCGCGACCTCGATGGCGAGGTCGCGGTCGCCGTCGGCGAGGTCGAGCAGCGCGCGGGCGTGACGCAGTTCGGCGGTAGCGTCGTCGCGGCTGTCGAAGCCGGAGCGGCGCAGTTGCCGGCGCGGCTGCGTGGGCCGGATGGGCAGTTCGATCTGGTATCCCCACACGCCGTGGGTGGGGTGCCAGCCGCCGCTGGGACGGCGGAGTTTCGGGCACCGGCTGGCGAGCCGCTTGCCGGTGTCCGGGTCGGTGCAGGTGCAGCGTTTGGTGAGGGCCCCTTCGGGGTTGCGGGCGCGGGTCACGGTTCGGCCTTTCCGTCGCCGCCGCTGTGCGGCGGGTCGATGCTGCTGATTTGCCGCTGGTGATCGACGCTTCGCTTGCCGTTCGGGGTCAAGTCGCCGGGCGGGGGCTGCAGGCCGAGGGCGGTGAGGATGCCGGCGACGGGCACCTTGTAGCGGGCGCCCACGCGGATGACGGGCACAGGGAAGCCGCCGGTGCGGGCGAGTTCGTAGGACAGGGCACGTCCCAGGCCGAAGACACGGCCGGCGGTGGGCAGGTCGGTGATCGCGCCGAGCGCGCGGATCCGCTCCTCGGTCCACACCTCGCCTCCGCCGTCGCGCGCTGCGGGCGTCTTGCCGGGGTCGGTGTTGTGGCTGTTCACGGTTACTCCTGACGTGTGTTCGTTCAAAAGGGGGGATGAAACAAGATCGAGCAGGCCCGGTTGGCGCCCCGCACGCGGATGGCGGGCGTCCGGCCGCACGCGGACGGCCAGCGGCGATGAGGCCCACCCGGCCGCCTGCGGGCGGGCCCCGGATTTTCGGCAGCGGGCGTGGCCTGCGAAGAACGGCGACCGATGATGCCGACACGGCCGATACGGCTGCGGGCCACCGCCCCTTGCTCGGGGCGGTGGCCTGCGGGAAAGACCGGCTTGGTCGCGGTCGGGATGCGGCTCGGTGGCGTGGATCAGGCGGTCAGCGCCAGGACGTGGGCGAGCATCTCGGTCCATGCCACGCCGACCGGGCCCGGATCGTCAGCGATGAGGAAGCCCACGTGGGTCAGCCCGTACACCGCGCCGTAGCCGTCGAGGAACGCCCAACTGGCCGCTGGCCGGTCCGTTGCCGGGCCGCGCGGGCGTACGACCAGGCTCCAGCGGTCGCTGTGCAGCACGACCGCTACCGGTTTGCCGTGCCGGTTCCGCCCGACCCGCAATCCGGCGGGCTGCGGATCGGCAGCGAGTTGCGGCGCCTGGACGATGATGTCGGATGCCTCCGCGATGAGGCGCGGCGGCATGGGGATGTCGATCTCGACACAGGGCTGCCGCCCCTGCCGGGCGGCGTCGGTCAGCTCGGCGCCGAGCCGGTTCGCGGCCTGACGCCGGCGGCGCTGCCCGGCCGTCAACGCCGGCATGACGATGGCCGCCGGCCGCACGACGGTCACCGGGAAGGACAGCCGTCGCTGGCGGCGGCGCGCACCCGACGATGCACGCCGCGATGTCGACGCAGCAGCCTGGTCCTGAGAGCGGATGCCGGGCATGATTCGCTCCTTCAAGGAAGAGATGCGCCTGGGCGGGCGGCAGCCGAAGACGTGCCGCCCGCCCAGGCGAGGGATAGCGGGAAGAAAAAGGGGTACCGGCCGAGACGGCGGGCGCGGGGCGTGCCACCGCGCGCGGGCGATGCCGTCGGCCCATGGCCGGTGCGAGGGCGGCTGGGCCTCGTCGCGTCCGGTTGGCTACTTTCATGGCCCCTACGAGAACGGCGGCACCACGGTAGGTGCTGCAGGCGGCGTCGATTTGACTGCGCTCCTTGCGCAGTTCGGCGACGGTGGTGCGCCTCCGCGCCGCGCCGTGAGGCGCTGACGTCTACCAATCGGCGTTTGTCAGCCGTGGCGAACACTTGGCGATCTGACAGCGGCCTCATCCCGTCTGACAGTCCCCATTTCGCTTGATTTGTTCGACGCCGCCGTATGCGCGACCGGATCCCACACGCGCGCACTGACAGATGCGCCGCGCATCTGTCAGGTTGCCTCTGTCAGATCGGGGCGCGGGCGCTGCCGCCCCGGTCAGGAGCGGCGCTTCCCGGTGTCGCAAGAGGGGGGCGAGTCGCCCACTGCTCGGCAGGCGGCAGGGGTGAAATCGGGACGCTTGCCAGCCACTCTGCGTATCTGTCACGGACAACGCCGACGGGCGGCTGGCCGGGTGACGGCACGGCCTACTCGTCGCCACATGCCTTCCGTGGCACCGGTGATCGTCGCCGACGCACACTCTGGACATCCATCGGCGCCGTTGACACGGACACCTCACACGCTTCTCTGACATCGACCATTGTCGTTGACACGGAAGCGCCGGCCGAGATCCGTACATCGATGTCTGCCGTTGACACTGACGGCGCCGCGTGTCCATGTCATCGGCGGACATCGTTGACATCGCCGGGCTGATACCGCTGGACGCCGGACAGCGGGGAGTCTGTCAGCGGGCTTGTCAGGGGCGTCGGATCTGACAGTGACGGGACAGCTGATCGACCCGGCGAGGCGCGGCTCGCATCGGCGCGGCGATGCTCCTTCGGCCGGGCGGTCCGTGACCGCCCGGTCTGACAGTGCAGCTCAGAGCTGGTCTGTCACAAAGTGCGGTGGTCGGTGGCCGGGCCACGCCGGCTCGGTGTCAGATCACGTGACCGTGCCGCGTTCCAGCCCCGGGCCGCGCTGTCATGCCCGTGTCAGAAGCCCGTGGCCAACTGGCGGCACGGAATCCGCCCGTGTCCGTCGGCGGCATGTCGCCGCTGCCGCCGTCTCCTCATCGTTTGGAGTTCTGACATGTCCGTGTCCGACATCCCGGACTGGCCAACCTGTGACCTGCTCGCCGCGGACGCGGCGTTCGTGGCGCGGACATCCGATCCGGCGCCGTTGACACTCGACTGTGACAGCCTGCCCCGTGACATCGGCAAGCATCCCCGCCTGCCGTCCGGCGTCGTCGCCCTGCCGGTGCTGCGGCACTGGCTGCTCAAGCATCCAGGCGACTACGGCGGCCGTGACGCTGTGTGGCGGGAACTGGTCCTGCATGCCCGGCTGCGGGGTGCGGAGTGGACGATCGCCGCGGTCGGGATGGCGATGCCCGCGCTCGTGCGTATCGCCGGGCAGCTGTCCGCCGGCTACCGGGGACCCTGCCGACAGCGAGGTGCTGACCGGGTTCCTGGAGGCGCTGCGCGCCCACCTCGACCTGACCCGGCCAGCGTTGTACACGTCGCTGACCATGGCCGCGTGGCGGACCCGGGCGCAGGTTGCGGCTGGCCGACGACCAGACAATGCCGGTCGAGGACATCGACCACGTGACAGCTGGTTCCCGGACCCCGAAGGTGCCCTACGGGCACCCGGACCTGCTGGTCCGCCGCGCCGGCACGCTGCGGATCACCGCCGAGGCGGACGTGCAGCCGTGGATCGAGATCCGGCTGGGCCGCCGCTCCCCGCAGCCGATCGCCGCCCGCCTCGGCATCACCGTGGACGCGCTGCGGATGCGGCTGGCCCGCGCCGACGAGCGGCTCGCGCGGGCGGTTGCCGACGGCAGCCTGACCGAAATCGCCTCGACCGAAACCGTCGAGCGGACGCGGCTGCGGCCCAGCGTCGGACCAGCATCCGCGCCGGCCGGACCGGCAGCGGGCGCGGCCCGGCCGCGACGCGCGGACTCGCGGTAGCCGCCTGACGGAAACGTTCCTTACCCGCCCGACGGTTGTGGGCCTGACGCATCGATGCGCCAGGCCCACAACCGTTCCTTCGCGGCGCCGCTCGCTCATGCGAGACGACTCCGGCCTGCCCTGGCCGATGGCCCTGCCTGCGGTGTCAGACGCCTGGAACGTCCCGTCAGATCGCTGCCAGATGGGCAAGTGTTCGCCACGTCTGACAAATGCCGATTGGTGGATGGGCCACGTCCCGGGGAGTGATGTAGCCGCTCACCTGCTACGGCGTGCCGCCGAGATGGTGGTGGGTCACCGCATCAGTCTCGGTGTGAACGGCCAAGAACACGCAGAGAACGGAGTACGCGATGGCCGCTTCAGAGAATGTGAAACCTGTTGACCCACTGCGCGAGCAAGTCGAGGGCGCGTCACCGGATGTGTTGCAGGCGATGATCACAACGTTCGCGCAGGCGTTGACGTCCGCCGAGGCGGACGCGGTTTGTGGTGCCGGGTACGGGCAGCGCAGCGACGAGCGGGTAAACTCCCGTAACGGCTACTCCTGGCGGCCTGTGTCCGCGAACGCCCGCAACAAGATCTACTTCAGTTGGCGCCGGAGGACGCCCGCGTGCTGGCCCGGCACACCCTGCCGGAACTCGACGAGCACGACCTGGCCCACCTCGACGCGTACACCGCGGTCGGTCGCCTGGTGGTGGACGGCCGGCAGACCGCCGCGTTCACCATGCGGACCCGCCCGCCGCTGCCGGTGATCGGCGAGGCCACCGCGATCCGTCAGCAGGTCGCCAAGGCAGTCCCCGCCCAGGACCCCTCCGCCATCGACGCCCTAGTCAAGCAGCACAGCCAGAAACCGGACGACCGGCGCCGCAGAAGCGGCAAGGCCTCGTCGTGACCGATCTGTCACAGCGACAGAGGCCGGCTTCCGTAGCGGGATCCCCGTGGGGATCCACCACCCCTTCCACCCTCGTCTCCGACACCGGCTGTCAGATCGCCGGTGACGGTCTGTTTCTGCCGCACTGCGGCCCTGTCGACCCACCACTGTGGTCGAACCCCACTCAGACACCCTCCGTATGGAGGGCTCTCTTCCCTAGGAGTACCTGCCGTGTCCAGCCGTCTTCCGCCTCGCTCGCCCTCATCCGACCCGTATCTGCACACCCGTCGTCTCACCTCACGCGACCGGCTTCTGCTGTCCTGGCTCGCCGAGCACTACCTGCTGTCCACCCGCCAGGTCGGCAAGGCCCTGTTCCCCTCCGGCCGCAGCGCCCGCCTGCGGCTGACCCTGCTGCACCGCATCGAGGCCGTCGACCGGTTCGTGGACGAAGCCGCCGCCGACTCCACCCAGTACCTGTACGCGCTCGGACCGCTCGGCCTGCGGCTCAACCGCGACGCCTACCACGACCCCGACAACCCCGCCGCGAAACCGCCGCGCAGCAACCGCGACCGGGCCGACCGCATCGTCGGCAGCCGCAAACTGCGCCACCTGCTCGACGTCAACGACCTCGACCTGCGGCGCTCCCGGCGCTGACAGATCAGGCCGCTACGGTTCTCGGCACTACAGCACACCCAGATATCTCC
>NZ_SMKJ01000170.1:0-15247 GCF_004348615.1 Micromonospora sp. KC207 | reverse complement strand
CGGCGCGACGGCGTTCGTACCGGCCACCAACGCCGTGGCGGCCACCGGCTGCGCCGTCACCTACACGACCAACAGCTGGTCCGGCGGGTTCACCGCATCGGTCGGCATCAAGAACCTCGGCGACCCGGTCAACGGCTGGAGCCTCGGCTTCACCTTCCCGAACTCGGAGCAGAAGATCACCCAGGGCTGGTCGGCGACGTACAACCAGAGCGGCAACGCCGTCACCGCGCAGAGCTTGAGCTACAACGGCTCGCTGGCCACGGGCACCACGACGAGGATCGGCTTCAACGGCAGTTTCACCGGCAGCAACCCGGCGCCGACGTCGTTCACGCTCAACGGCACGGTGTGCAACGGCGGCACGCCGCCGACCACTACCACACCGCCGACCACTACCACGCCGCCGACCACCACGCCGCCGCCGACCCCTCCCCCGCCGGGCGGCACGACGCCCGTGGCGATCAATGGTCAGCTACGGGTGTGCGGGGTCAACCTGTGCAACCGGTACGGCAAGCCGATCCAGCTACGCGGCATGAGCACCCACGGCCTCCAGTGGTTGGCCCGGTGCTACGACGACGCGTCCCTCGACGCGCTGTCCAAGGACTGGCTGGCCGACCTGCTCCGTGTCTCGATGTACGTGCAGGAGGGCGGCTACGAGACGAATCCGGCCGACTTCACCAACCGGGTCAACGCCCTCGTGGAGGAGGCCACCGAGCGCGGCATGTACGCGCTGATCGACTTCCACACGCTGACGCCCGGTGATCCGATGTTCAACCTGGAGCGGGCCAAGACGTTCCTCGCCGCCGTGTCCGCTCGGCACGCCAGCAAGAACAACGTGATCTACGAGATCACCAACGAGCCCAACGGGGTGAGCTGGTCGACGATCAAGAACTACGCGGAGCAGGTCATCCCGGTCATCCGCGCCAACGACCCGGACGCGGTCGTCATCGTCGGCACCCGCGGCTGGTCCTCGCTCGGCGTCTCCGAGGGCGGCAACTCCGCCGAGGTCGTCAACAACCCCGTGAACGCCGGCAACATCATGTACGCGTTCCACTTCTACGCCGCGTCCCACAAGGACAACTACCGGGCCGAGCTGGAGCGGGCCGCCGCCCGGATACCCATGTTCGTCACCGAGTTCGGCACCGTCACGTACAGCGGCGGCGGCGCGGTGGACGCGTCCAGCAGCACGGCCTGGCTGGACCTGCTCGACCGACTGAAGATCAGCTACGCCAACTGGACGTACTCGGACGCCGACGAGGGCAGCGCCGCCTTCCGCCCCGGCACCTGCTACGGCGGCACGTACACCGGCACGTCGGTGCTGACCGAGTCGGGCAACTTCATGCGCAACCGCATCCGCACCCCGGACAACTTTCCCACGAGCTGACCGGTCGTACCGTCCCGCGACGCCCCGTCCATCGGTGGACGGGGCGTCGCGGCACGTCACCGGCCGGTGGTACGCGGGGCCGGACCGTCAGGAAAGGGCCCTCCGGCCCGGCCAGCATGGCCCGGACGGCCTCGCCCGCGTACCGGCAGGCGGCCCCCGCTGGCCGGCGGCGATCTCGGTCAGCGCCGGGTCGACCTCGGCGCAGTCCGGCCGCGCCTGCGGGCAGCGGGTCCGGAAACCGGCACCCGCCGGGCGGGTCGATCGGGCTCGGCACGTCCCCGCGCAGGACGATCCGACGGCGGCGGCGCTCCACCTTCGGATCGGCCACGGGCACCGCCGACACGCCTGCGGGTCCTGGAACACCATGGCCACCCGCCGGCGCAGGCCACGTAGCCGGCGGCGGGAGGTTGAGGCTGCTGGCGCGGGCCCACCAGGAGGCCAGGCAGCGGTTCCCCCCGCGCCGGCCGCGTGCCCGCCCGGAGATGACTCAGGCCGACCCGTCGGGCTGCGGGTGGTAGACGTCGGGTACGCCGTCGCGGTCGTGGTCGACGCTCTCGGCCTCGTGGACCCGCCGGTACACCCGGCTGCGGGCGCGCAGGATGACGGTGGCCAGGATGGCGGCGAGCAGGGACCCGGTGAGCACGGCGACCTTGACGTGGCCGTCGCGCTCGCTGCCGAGGCCGAAGGCGAGCTCGCCGATGAGCAGGGACACGGTGAACCCGATGCCGCCCAGCAGCGCCAGGCCGAACACGTCGAGCCAGTTCAGCCCCTCGCCGGGGTCGGCGCGGGTGAAGCGGGAGACCAGCCAGGTGGCCGCCATGATGCCGACCGGCTTGCCGAGCACCAGGCCGACCGCGATCCCGACGGCGACCCGATCGGTCAGGGCGGTGGCCAGGCCGGTCAGACCGCCGACGGTGACGCCGGCCGAGAGGAACGCGAAGACCGGCACCGCGAACCCTGCCGAGATGGGCCGGAACCGGTGTTCGAAGTGCTCGGCGAGCCCGGGCCCGGCGTCGGAGCCGCCTGCGGCCTGGCTACGGACCACCGGGACGGTGAACGCCAGCAGCACGCCGGCGACGGTGGCGTGTACCCCCGAGGCGTGCATGAGAGTCCACGTCGCGGCGGCCAGCGGCAGGAGCAGCCACCAGGACCGGACCCGACGCCGCACCAGCAGGCCGAAGACCGCCAGCGGGACCAGCGCGCCCAGCAGCGGCCCGACGGCCAGGTCGGAGGTGTAGAAGACGGCGATGATCACGATGGCCAGCAGGTCGTCGACCACCGCGAGGGTGAGCAGGAAGGTACGCAGCGCCGAGGGCAGGAACCGGCCGACGACGGCGAGCACGGCCAGGGCGAAGGCGATGTCGGTGGCGGTCGGGATCGCCCAGCCCTTCGCGGCGTCGCCGCCGGCGATGAAGTAATAGAGGAGCGCGGGCACGAGCACCCCGCCCACGGCGGCGGCCACCGGCACCGCCGCGCGGCGCGGGTCCCGCAGGTCCCCCGCGACGAACTCGCGCTTGAGCTCCAGCCCGGCGACGAAGAAGAAGATCGCCAGCAGGCCGTCGGCGGCCCAGGTGGCCAGGCTGAGGTCCAGGTGCAGCGACGCCGGGCCCATCCGCAGGTCACGCAGCGCCTGGTATCCGTCGGACCAGGGCGAGTTCGACCAGATCAGGGCCAGCAACGCGCCGACGAGCAGGAGCGCCCCGCCCACGGTCTCCTTGCGCAGGATCGCGAAGATGCGGCTGGTTTCGCTCCACGAGCGTCGGGCGAACAGGCTGGTACGGCGCCGGGTGGCGTCGGTCACGGGAGAACTCCTCGTAGGCAGGGCAGCGTCATCCATCGCCGACCAGACTTCCCGGCACACCAGACCACCAGGTTAGCCACCCCCGGCCGCGAACACATCGACGAACGCGGGCGATAGGGCTTCCCCGGCCCGAGACCCTCGCTGGCTGCCACCCCAACGACATCTATACATACTGATGAACGTTCCTGAGCCGAACATGGTTGGGGCACCGGGCAGCCCCGATCGGAACCCCGCCCCGTCGGCACTATCCCGAGGAACCCGTCCCATGAGATCAGGAATGAAGCTGCTGGGTGCCGCCGCGGTGGCCGCGCTGGCAGCCGTCACGGCCCCCACGCCCGGTGGGCATCAAGTCGATGATCGACTACGTCCGGGCGCGGTACCCCGTCGACGCGAACCGCATCTTCGCCACCGGCGTCTCCTCCGGGGCGATGATGACCAACGTCCTGCTCGGGGTCTACCCCGACGTGTTCGCCGCCGACGCGGCCTTCGCCGGTGTCCCGTTCGGCTGCTTCGCCACCACGAACGGCTCGGGGTGGAACAGCGAGTGCGCCAACGGGCAGATCACCAAGACCCCCCAGCAGTGGGGTGACCTGGTCCGCAACGCCTACCCGGGCTACGCGGGGAAGCGGCCACGGATGCAGGTGTGGCACGGCACCAACGACGAGACCCTGCGGTACCCGAACTTCGGCGAAGAGGTCAAGCAGTGGACGAACGTGCACGGGCTGAGCCTGACCCCGACGTACACCGACACCCCGCAGTCCGGCTACACCCGCACCCGCTACGGCGGCAGCGGCCCGACGGCGCCGGTCGAGGCGATCAGCATGGCCGGGGTCTCGCACAACCTGCCCGTCGACGCCGCCCAGGCCATCCGCTTCTTCGGCCTGGACAGCACCACCCCGCCGACCACGCCGCCGCCCACCACGCCGCCGGCCTCCGGTCCCTGCGCGGTCGGGTACGTCGTCAACGCCTGGGCCACCGGCCTGACCGCCGCTGTCACGATCACCAACACCGGCAGCACGGCGATCAACGGCTGGAGCCTGGCGTTCACGCTGCCGTCCGGGCAGGCCATCACCAGCGGCTGGAACGCGACGTACGCCCCCACCAGCGGCGCGGTGCTCGCCCGCAACCTCTCCTACAACGGCATGATCGCGCCGAACGCGTCGGTCAGCATCGGCTTCCAGGCCAACCACACCGGCAACACCGCCAACCCGGCCTCGTTCACCCTCAACGGGGCGGCCTGCTCGGCCTCCTGAACCACTCGGCCGGCGGGTAGACCCTGAGCCTTCCCCTGCTCCCCGGTGGCGGTGCCCGAGGGCCCCGCCACCCGGACCGAAGGCGCGCGCCGCTGCCGGTTCGCGGCTTCGTAACAATCCCGCAACGCCGGTCGCCGGCACGGGGGTCCATGTTCGGACTCCCCGTGCCGGCGACCCACGCCGGGCCCGCGCGCCGGCTACGGCCGGCTCGGCGCGCGGTCAGCTCGTCGCGGTGGCGGGCTCCCCCGGGCCGTCGCCGGCGGCGACCGGCGCGACGGTCCGGTCGGCCAGGTGCTGGCGCACCGACCAGGCCACGGCCGCCGCCCAGGCGGCCACGATGACGAGGTAGCTGGCGTACCGGACGCCGGCCGAGGCGTCGACCCAGTCGCTGAGCAGCAGGGTGCGCACGTTGGTGAGGATGATCACGCCACCGACGGCTGAGCCGAGGACCCGCGGCGGCACCATCCGCACCAGCCAGGCGGCGATCGGCGCGGCGATCATGCCGCCGAGCAGCAGCGCGCCCACCCAGCCGAAGTCGATGTTCTCCGAGCCGATCCCGACCAGGAAGCCGGCGCTGGCGGCGATCGCCACCAGGAACTCGCTGGTGTCGATGGAGCCGATCACCCGGCGTGGCTCCAGCCGCCCGCTGGCCAGGATGGCGGGGGTGCCGACCGGCCCCCAGCCGCCCCCGCCGGTGGCGTCGAGGAAGCCGGCGACGAGACCCAGCGGACCGAGGAAGCGCTTGCGCAGAGGCAGCCCGACCCGCCCGCGCGGCAGCCCGGAGACGGTGAACCGGACCAGCACGTACACCCCGAGGGTGAGCAGGATCAGCGACATGATCGGGGCCGCGGTCGCGGTGGAGAGGCTGGACAGGAAGGTGGCGCCGGCGAAGGCACCGAAGGCACCCGGCACGCCGACCCTACGTACCACCGTCCAGTCGACGTTGCCGAAGCGCCAGTGCGCGGCGCCCGAGACGAGGGTGGTGCCGATCTCGGCGAGATGAACAGTCGCGGAAGCGCTCGCGGCGCTCGTGTTGATGGCGAGCAGCAGTGTGGTCGACGTCACGCCGTACGCCATCCCGAGGCTGCCATCTACCAGTTGCGCACCGAGTCCCACAAGGGCAAGGAGAAGGAGTTTACGCACAATTACCGCCGATCCGAAAGACAAAAGGAGGACTGACAGCGCCGGAAGGGGACAGCGGTCGGGGCGGACCCACCACCCCGGCCGGCCGGAGTCTGCGCAGGTGCAGGGATTGTCGTAGGCGACGGTGGCCTGCCTTTGGTCGACCAATCCGCGCCAACCATTCCGACAGTCCGGGTGAAACGCTCGTTAACCGGAGCGGCGAAGCCGTCGCTCCCGGTCGCGGCATCGGCCGTCCAGCGCGATCGCCGGCAACGCCCTCGCTGAACTCGCCCGGCTGTGGCCCGACCGCGCGACAAGGCCCACGCCGGTTACCGCAGTCGGAGTGACGCCAGTCACATCCGGCCATCCACCAGGGCATTTGATGATCATCCGGCGATACTCCCCTCACTTTCTGTTAATGTCGAAGTTAATCTATGGGTAATAGCGATGACGACATTGACAGGCATCGTTGAGGTGGTCCGCAACCCCTGGCAAGGGCTGTTCCACATCGTGGGACGGGGCGGACAAAATCACCCATTGCCAGGCAATAGCTGGGTGGCGCAAAACAATTTGGTAATGAACTCGACAATCGCCGCCCTGCGGCGAGCGGTACCGTTCGCGCCGACTTCGGCCCACACGCGGGGTCATTTTGCCTGGCCAACTCGGCGACAAATCCCGCCACCTTAGTAGGAAATCTTCACCGTCCCGATCAGGTTGGTCAGATTTAACCGGGCTGTAACTGGGCGACGCTACGTTATGACCCAGCGCGACATTGACTGCCGCGAATTAGGGCATCGAGCGCCGGCGGATCGGCCGGCCGGTCCAGCCCGTCGCCCCGCGATCTTCTCGCGACCGAAGTGGGAGCCTGATGAGTACTGCACCGCACACGCGCGACCTGATCATGGTTGTCAACCCTGCCGGCGCACTGGAGCCCGGCCCACGGATCACGGCCGCCGCCTGCGCCGGTGGCGGGTTGGGCGTGCTCGACCTGGCCGGTGGTGACGACTGGGCGCTGCGCGCACTGACCCGGGCCGCGTCCTGGTCCCCCGCTCCAATCGGGGTCCGGGTGCCGGCCGGCTGCCTGGCCACCCCCGAGGAGGTCGACCACGCCGCGCGCGGCCAGGTCGACCTGGTGGTGGTCACGGCGGACAGCCCCTGGCCCCTGGCCGAGATCGCCAAGAGGTACCGGGTGATCGTGGAGGTCGCCAGCCGGGACGAGGCCCGCGCCGCGGCGGCGGCCGGCGCGCACGGGCTGATCGCCCGGGGCCTGGAGGGCGGTGGTCGGGTCAGCGACCTCAGTTCCTTCGTCCTGCTCCAGCAGCTCGTCGCCGACGACACCCTCGACCTCCCGGTCTGGGTGGCCGGCGGGATCGGCCCGCGCACCGCCGGGGCCTGCCTCGTCGGCGGGGCCACCGGCGTCGTCCTGGACACCCAGCTCGCCCTCATGCCCGAGTCCGAGCTGCCGGCCGACGTCAAGGCCGCGATCCGGCGCATGGACGGGTCGGAGACGGTGCTGGTCGACGGAGCCCGGGGGATGCGCCGGGGCGGCCAGCACGACACGCGGTCGGAGCTGCTGCCGATCGGTCAGGACGGCTGGCTCGCCGCCGTCTTCGCCGACCGCTGGGCCGACACCGCCAGCGCCGTGCGGGCCATGCGCGCGGTCATGCTCGATGCCGCCGACGACCCCGAGGCCGGCGAGCTGCTGCTGCCCGGCGCCCCGCTGGCCGAGGCCCTCGGCGTGCGGGTGCCCGTCGCCCAGGGCCCGATGACCCGGGTCAGCGACGAGGCGGGCTTCGCCGCCGCAGTAGCCGACGGCGGTGCTCTGCCCTTCATCGCGCTTGCCCTGAACTCGGCCGACCAGTGCCGCCGGATGCTCACCGAGACCGCCGAACGGCTCGGCGACCGGCCCTGGGGCGTCGGGGTGCTCGGCTTCGCCCCCGAGGAGCTGCGCGCCGCGCAGCTCGCGGTCATCCAGGAGATCCGCCCCCGCTTCGCGATCATCGCCGGCGGCCGACCGCCGCAGGCGCGGGCGCTGGAGGAGCAGGGAATCAACACCTTCCTGCACGTCCCCTCCCCCGGCCTGCTGCGGCAGTTCCTGCGCTCCGGGGCGAGGAAGTTCATCTTCGAGGGCGCCGAGTGCGGGGGGCACATCGGCCCCCGGTTCAGCTTCCCGCTGTGGGAGGCGCAGCTTCAGGTTCTCGAGGAGTACCTCGACGGCGAACCGAGCGCCGCCACGCAGCTCCAGGTCCTCTTCGCCGGCGGTGTCCACGACGCCCGCTCGGCGGCGATGGTCGCCACGATGGCCGCGCCGCTGGCGCGTCGAGGGGCCCGGATCGGCGTGCTCATGGGCACGGCGTACCTGTTCACCGCCGAGGCGGTGGAGCACGGCGCGGTCCAGCCCCTGTTCCAGCGTGAGGCGCTGACCGCCGAGCGGACCGCCCTGCTGGAGACCGCGCCGGGGCACGTGACGCGCTGCCTGCACACCCCGTTCGTCGACGACTTCCACGAGCTACGTGCCCAGCTTGAAAGCGCCGGGGCGGAGAACCGCGAGGTGTGGGAGCAGCTCGAACTGCTCAACGTCGGTCGGCTGCGGATCGCCAGCAAGGGGCTGAAGCGCTCCGGCGAGACCATCGAGTCGGTGGACGAGAGCGTCCAGGCCGCCGAGGGGCTGTTCATGGCTGGCCAGGTCGCGGTGCTGCGCAACGCCGCCACCACCGTGGCGGGCCTGCACGAGGCGGTCAGCACCGAGGTACGCGACCTGCACGCCGCCCGGCTCGACGCGCTGCGCGCCCGGCTCGCCCCGCCCGCCGCCGAGATCGAGGAGCGCCCCGCGCCGCTGGACATCGCCATCGTCGGAATGGCCTGCATGCTGCCCGGCTCCCCCGACCTGGACAGCTTCTGGCGCACCGTGCTCAGCGGCACCGACGCGGTCACCGAGGTCCCGGCCCAGCGCTGGGACACCGACCTCTACTACGCCCCGGAGGTCGGGCCGGGCCAGACCGGCCGGATCAGCGTCTCCAAGTGGGGCGGCTTCATCGAGCCGGTGCCCTTCGACGCCATCGGCTACGGCATCCCACCGACGGCGCTGGGCAGCATCGACCCGACCCAGCTACTCGCCCTGGAGGTGTCGCACCGGGCGTTGCTCGACGCGGGCTACCCGCACGACGCCGCCGGCGTCGACCACTCCCGCACCGGCGTGGTCTTCGGCGCCGAGGCCGGCAGCGACATGGGCCACGCGCAGACCCTGCGCACCATGCTCCCGGCGTACCTCGGGGAGGTGCCCGAGGAGATGCAGGACCTGCTGCCCACGGTCACCGAGGACAGCTTCCCCGGCGTGCTGGCCAACGTGATCGCCGGCCGGGTCGCCAACCGCCTCGACCTGGGTGGGCCGAACTACACCATCGACGCCGCCTGCGCCTCCTCTCTGGCCGCCATGGACGCCGCCTGCAAGGAGCTGGCCAGCGGCGACAGCGACATGATGATCTGCGGCGGCGCCGACCTGCACAACGGCGTCAACGACTACCTCATGTTCACCTCGGCGCACGCGCTCTCCCCGACCGGGCGGTCGCGGCCCTTCGACAGCACCGGCGACGGCATCGCCCTCGGCGAGGGCGTGGCCTGCGTCGTACTCAAGCGGCTGGCCGACGCCGAGCGCGACGGCGACCGGATCTACGGCGTGGTCAAGGGGCTCGGCGGGGCCAGCGACGGCCGCGCCCTCGGCCTGACCGCCCCCCGCCCGGACGGGCAGCGCCGGGCGCTGGACCGGGCGTACCGGCGCAGCGGCGTCTCCCCCCGCGACGTCGGCCTGGTGGAGGCGCACGGCACCGGCACCGTGGTCGGCGACCGCACCGAGCTGGAGACGCTGACCCGGATGTTCGTCGAGGCCGGCGCGGAGCCGGGCGCGTGCGCGCTCGGCTCGGTGAAGTCCCAGATCGGGCACACCAAGTGCGCTGCCGGGCTCGCCGGGGTGATCAAGGCGACCCTGTCGCTGTACCACGGGGTCCGGCCGCCGACGCTGCACCTGAAGCGGCCCAACCCGGCCTGGCACCCACAGCAGAGCCCGTTCGCCTTCTACACCGAGGCCCGCCCCTGGCCGGCGCCCGCCGCAGAGCGGATCGCCGGGGTGAGCGCGTTCGGTTTCGGCGGCACCAACTTCCACGTCGTGCTCAGCGCCTACGCCGACGCGCCGGAGCCCCGGCACGCCCGGCGGATCTGGCCGGCGGAGCTGTTCTGCTTCCGGGGCAACGACCGGGCCGCGGCCCACCAGTCGGTCCGCCAGCTGCTGGACGGCCTCACCGACAGCGGGGGGCAGAACCGGTCGGGACGCCTGGCCGAGTTGGCCGCCTCGGTGGCCGCCAAGGCCGCCGGCCGGTCCGGCCCCACCCGGGTGGCGATCGTCGCCCGGGACCTGACCGAGCTGGAGGCGCTGCTGCACCGGGCGCTGGCCGGCGAGCACGACCCGGCCCGGGGCCTGGTGCAGCCGGCCGAGGACGAGCCGGCCGGACCGGGCCAGGTGGCGTTCCTCTTCCCCGGGCAGGGCAGCCAGCGGCCGGGGGCCCTCGCGGAGCTCTTCGTCGCCTTCCCGGAGCTGCGGCACTACCTCGAACTCGACCGGGACGCGGCCGAATTGCTCTTCCCGGCCGCAGCCTTCGACCAGTCGTCCCGGCGCGAGCAGGAGGAGCGGGTCCGCGACACCCGGGTGGCCCAGCCGGTGCTCGGCATCGGCGGCCTCGCCGTCGACCACCTGCTGCGCCGCCTCGGCGTACGACCGGACATGACCGCCGGCCACAGCTACGGCGAGCTGGTCGGCCTCTGCGTCGCCGGCGCCCTGGACGCGCCCACCCTGCTGGAGCTGAGCCGGGAGCGGGCGGCGGCCATCCTGGGCGCCTGCGGTGAGGACCCGGGCACCATGGCGGCGGTCAACGCCTCCGCCGACGACGTGGCCCAGGTCCTCGCGAGCGCCGGGCTGACCAGCGAGGTCGTGCTGGCCAACCGCAACTCCCCGACGCAGGTGGTGATCTCCGGCCCGACCGCGAAGTTGCAGTCGGCCGTGGTCGCGCTCAAGGAGGCCGGTCTGTCGGCCAAGACCCTCTCGGTGGCCTGCGCCTTCCACAGCCCCGTGGTGGCCGGCGCGGTGGAGACCTTCGCCGAGGTGCTCGCCGCCTGCAAGATCGCCGAGCCGCGCATCCCGGTCTGGTCCAACCTGACCGCCGCGCGGTACTCCGGCAACGCCGACCAGGTGCGGCACCACCTCGCCGAGCAGATCGGGGCACCGGTCCGCTTCGTCGAGCAGATCGAGTCGATGTACGCCGCCGGCGCCCGCCTGTTCGTCGAGGTCGGCCCGGGCCAGGTGCTGACCCGCCTGGTCAAGGCGGTGCTCGGCGACCGGCCGCACCGGGCGGTCGCCTGCGAGCGCGGGCCGGACGAGGGGCTGCGCGGCTTCCTGATCTCGGTCGGGGAGCTGGCCTGCGCCGGTGTGCCGGTGCGCCCCGACTGGCTCTTCCACGGCCGGGTCGCCGCCGACGCGCCCGGCACCGCACCAACCCGTCGTCCGATCTGGACGGTCGACGGGCTGCTCGTCCGGGACCAGCACGGCAACTGTCTTCCCGGTGGCATGACCCCTCCCCGACGCATCAAGGAGTTGTCGATGACCCCAGCGAACGGTGCCGTCACCGGTACCATCACCGGCACCGGCCCCGACGCCGGCGGCCAGGACATCCGCGGCGAACTGCTCAACGAGTACCTGCGCGCCACCCGGGACATGATCGCCTCCCAGCGCGACGTGATGCTCGCCTTCCTCGGCGACCCGGGCGGCGGCCAGTTCGTCCGCCAGCCCGTCGAGGCGTACCGGGTCGACAACTCCGCGCCCGCCGCCCTGCCGCAGGGATCGGCCGCGGTGCCCGCCGTCGCCCCGCCGGCCGCGACCCCGCGGCCCACCGCAGCCCCCGTGCCGGCCGTGGCGGCCGTGGGGGTGACCGCCAACGGCGGGTCGGCGCTGGCCACGACCGTCGCGCCGGCGAGGCCGGTGGCCCCGGCCGTCGTCCCGGTCTCGCCCGCCGTCGGGCCCATCATCCCCGCGCCGGCCCCGGCACCGATGCCGGCACCGGCCCCGGCGCCGGTGGCCTCCGGACCGAGCGTCGCCGACTTCCAGAACGCCATCCTCACCGTGATCAGCGAGCGCACCGGCTACCCGGTCGACCTCATCGAACTCGACCTCGACCTCGAAGCCGACCTCTCCATCGACTCCATCAAGCGCGCCGAGGTCGCCGGCGAGGTCGCCCAACGCCTCGAACTCGCCGTCGAAGGCGACGAGAGCGAGCTGGAAGACCTCGTCAAGGCCCGCACCGTCCGCGCCATGGTCACCTGGCTCGACGAGAAGCTCAACGGCGCGGTCACCGCGACGGCGACCCTCACCGCCTCGGCGAGCATCGCCGCCCCGGCCGAGACCACCGCAGCCGCGACCCTGGCGGCGCCGGAGCCGGCCGAAGCCGGGGTCGGCGTCGGAATCGCCCCGAAGCGGTTGGTGGCCCAGGAGAGCGTCCGCACCGAGCCGGTCGGCGACCCGGCCACCGTGCTCGCCGGCACCCGGTTCCTGATCACCGGCGGCGGCGCCATCGGGGCGTACCTGGCGGAACTGCTCGGCGATTATGGCGCCAGCGGCCAGCTCGGCGTGCTCGACAGCGAGCAGGCCGGCCAGGGCTTCGACGGGGTGCTCGTCCTCGACGGGCTCACCAACCTCGACGAGCCGCTGCTGCCCGACGTGTTCCCGCTGCTGCAACGGGCCCTCGCGACCGGCCCGCGCTGGCTGATGGCCGCCGGGGCACGGGACGCCACCGGTGCCGCCGACGGCATGCCCGGCCTGTTCCGCACCATCGCCCGCGAGTACCCGCAGCTGACCGCCCGCTTCGTGCAGGTGGACCCGGCGGCGGCCCCGGAGGTGCTCGCCCTGCAACTGCTCGACGAGGTGCTCACCACCAGCGACGCGCCGGTGGTGGCCCGCCGTGGCGACCACCGGTACGTCGCCGACCTGGTGCCGGTGGAGCTGGGCGCGCTGGCCGCCGGCGGGGCCGGACCGGCCGGCGACGGGGTGGCCGAGGCCGCCGCGATCGGCCTGGAGCCGGACTCCGTGATCGTCCTGATCGGCGGGGCGCGGGGCATCACCCCCTGGTTCGCCCGGACGCTCGCGTCGGCCAGCCGGTGCCGGATCGAGCTGGTCGGCCGTACTCCGCTGCCCGAGGGCCCGGAGGACCCGGCGCTGGCGTCGGCCGGCGACAAGTCGGCTCTGGTCGCCGCGCTGGCCCGGCAGGGTCTGCGTAACCCCGCCGAGATCGACCGGACCGCCCAGCGCATCCTGGCCGCCCGGGAGGTCAACGCGACCATCGCCGAGCTGACCGAGCTCGGCGGCGAGGTCCGCTACCACAGCCTGGACGTCCGGGACACCGCAGCGACCCGGCACCTGCTGGCCCGCATCCACTCCGAGTACGGCCGCATCGACGGCCTGGTGTACGCCGCCGGGATCATCGAGGACAAGCTGATCGCCGAGAAGGACCCGGCGTCGTTCACCCGAGTCTTCGACACGAAGGTCGACGGGGCGCGCGGGCTGCTGACCGCGCTGGACGAGCTGGCCACCAAGCCGCGCTTCGTAGTCTTCTTCGGCAGCATCGCCGCCGCCTACGGCAACCGGGGGCAGGCCGACTACGCGGCGGCCAACGACGCCCTGGACACGATCGGCACCCGCTACACGGCGCGGACCGGGGTCCGCTGCGTGACCGTCCACTGGGGGCCGTGGGCCCCCGGTGCCGGCCACGGCGGCATGGTCACCGCCGAGCTCAGCCGGGAGTACGCCCGCCGTGGCATCGGCCTGATCGACCCCGAGGAGGGCGCGCTGGCCCTGCTGCGCGAGCTGGCCTGGGCCGACGCGACGGTCACCTCGGTCGTCTACACCGCCTCGGGCTGGTGAGCGCGCCGATGCCCCGTAACGCCCCCGCCCACACCGCACGACGGAGGAACCGATGAGCAACGGCGCACCCGCGCCCGGCCAGATCGCGATCGTCGGGATGGCCGCCCTGATGCCCTCCGCCGGTGACCTGGAGAGCTACTGGCGCAACCTGATCAACGGGGTCGACGCGATCACCGACGTGCCGCCGCACCGGTGGGACGAGGAGTTCTACGACCCGGAGCAGGCGCACCGAGCGGACCGGATGTACTGCCGACGCGGCGGATTCGTCGACGACTACGCCACGTTCGAGCCGCTGCGGTTCGGGGTGATGCCCGCCTCCATCGGTGACATCGAGCCGGACCAGCTCATCACGCTGGAGGTGGCCGCCGCCGCGATCGACGACGCTGGCGGCAGCGACAAGCTGCCCGACGGCGAGCGGGTCGGCGTCATCCTCGGCCGGGGCGGCATCCTCAGCCCCGCCCAGGCGCGTTACGCCCAGCGGGTACGGATGTCCAGCCAGGTCATCGGGATCCTGCGGGAGCTGATCCCGGACGTCGACCCGGCCCGGCTGGAGCTGCTGCGCAAGAAGTTCGACGAGCGGCTCGGCCCGTACCAGCCGGAGGGGACCATCGGCCTGGTGCCAAACCTGGCCGCCTCCCGGGTGGCCAACCGGCTCAACCTGCGCGGCCCCGCGTACACCATCGACGCGGCCTGCGCCTCCTCGCTGATCGCCGTGGACCAGGGCATCACCGAGCTGGTCAACGGCCGGCTCGACGCGGTGCTCGCCGGCGGCGTGCACCACGTGCACGACATCAGCTTCTGGTCGGTGTTCAACCAGCTCCGGGCGTTGTCGCGGCAGGGCGAGATCCGGCCGTTCGACGCCGCCGCCGACGGGCTGCTCATCGGCGAGGGCACCGGCGTGGTGGTGCTCAAGCGGTATGCCGACGCGGTGCGCGACGGCGACCGGATCTACGCGGTGATCCGGGGCAGCGGGGTCTCCAGCGACGGCCGCTCGGCGAGCATGTTCAACCCGGCGGTCTCCGGGCAGGTGTTGGCCATCAAGCGGGCCTGGAAGGCCGCCGGGCTCGACCCGACCGCCCCCGACGCGCTGGGGCTGCTGGAGGCGCACGGCACCGGCACCCCGACCGGGGACGCCGCCGAGCTGACCACGGTGGCCGAGGTGTTCGGTCCGTACACCGGCGGCCCCCGCCCGGTGATCGGGTCGGTCAAGTCGATGATCGGGCACACCATGCCGGCCGCCGGCGTCGCCGGCCTGATCAAGGCCGCCATGGCGGTCTACCGGGGGGTGCTCCCACCCACCCTGCACTGCGAGTCCCCCCGGGCCGAGATGGCCGCGACCCGGTTCGCCCCGATCGCCACCGCGCAGCCGTGGGAGAGCGACGGGCCGCGCCGGGCCGGGATCAACGCCTTCGGTTTCGGCGGGATCAACGCCCACCTGGTCATCGAGCAGGCGCCCGCGTCTGCGGGCGAGCCGCTCGTCGCGGTGGGCGCGCCCGCCGCCGGCGCCGGGACGGTCACCGTCGACGAGCCGGACCAGGTGCTCTGGCTGGCCGCGCCGAGCCCGGCCGGGCTCGGCGAGCTGCTGGACCGCGACGACCAGACGGTACGCCAGCTCGGCGCCGACCTGGCCGAGCGCTCGGGCGGCGACGCACCGGGGCGGACCCGTCTCGGCATCGTCAACCCCACCGACAAGCTGCTCGCGGTGGCCCGTAAGACGGTGGCCCGGGGGC
>NZ_SMKJ01000016.1:0-42114 GCF_004348615.1 Micromonospora sp. KC207 | reverse complement strand
GGCTATCTCCGCGTGCCCACGGCACGCTCAACCCCACAAGGAGAACCCGGCTGACCAAGAAGACGGCCCCCGCGGCCACCACGACCACTACGGTCGCCCCGGCCTTCGTGGCCATCCCGGAAGCAGTCGTTCGCACCATGATCGTCTGCGTCTCCGACGAGCTGGCCCAGGTGCTCGACAGCACCCGGCAACTCGAACGCCACCTCGGCGTGGCGGGGACGAGCTGCCCCCGGTACTGGGCCTGCACGGCCATCTACCCGTGGCAGCACCGCCAGCTCATCGACCTGCGCAAGGCCAAGACCGGACCCCGGTACTGCGCCGGCGGACCCATCCGCCTGCTCGACCTGCGCCAGCCCTGCACCTCATGCGCGACTGCGGCGCAGACCTCGACGGTCGCCTCTACATTGACGGAAACTTCCACCCAAGCCTGTCCGCGGACAGCGTCAACACCGAACCGTTCCGCAGCACGTATCGCGGTCGTCGCTACGGCCACGGCATCACCTGGACCGAGTGGCTCGGCAGCCCACCGCGCCACCGACGGCCGATACAGGCGCAGATCGCCCTCCTCGACGAGGCCAGGCTGCTCAACCTGCTCCACGCCGCCGGCTTCGACATGTTCGACGCCGACGCCGACGCCGACGCCGACGCCGACGGCCTGCGGCCGGCCATCGCACGACGCCGCGCACGGCGGTCCCGCCGAGCGCCCCGGGCTGGGGCATCCCACCAAGCCCGGCCCGCGCAAGGGCCGCCCTACACCCCTTCCAGGAGGAAGAACCAGCGGTGATCGCCGACGGGCGTTACGTAGCGGTCTCGCTGAGCAGTGGCGGACGAGGTCGACGGACAACCTGGATCCGCAGATCCGCGACGTCATGCTTCGTCAGGATGCGCTTCAGCCAGCTCGTGGGCAGGGCCCCGGCTGCCGTCAGGTGATGCCGAGTAATGCCAGTGGGCGGGTGCTGTCGCGGGCGTGATGGCGGTTGGCGGGGGCGATGTTGGTGGCGCCGGCGGGCGGCATCGGGTTCCCCCACGCCCAGCAGGCCGTCCGGATCATCCGGACCCGCACCACCGGCGCCAAGGCCAGCCGCGAGACCACCTATCTCACGGTGTCCCTGCCCGCCGAGCAGGCCCAACCCGCCGACTTGCAGGACTGGTCCCGCCGCAAATGGCACATCGAGAACCGCGTACACCACGTCCGGGACGTCACGTTCTGTGAAGACCTGCACCAGGCCCGCCCGGCACCGGACCCGCTGTCCTGGCGACCCTACGCAACAGCCCGATCGGTTACCACCGCACGAACGGCGAGGCCAACATCGCCCGCGCCACCCGACGCGCCAACCGCTGCAAGGACGTGTGGGGTGAGAGCTACGCGGCTGGAGGACGCCATTGCGACGAGTATCCGTTCCAGGCGACGTACGAGGGTTCGGCCACCTCCACTAGAGCGACCAATCAGAACCCGAACGGCGGCAACGGCAACAAGTGGCACGACTACGACGCAGCCCGAACCGTCAGCGCGGCGGGCCTGGCAGCCCTCATGCCCTTCGTGCTCGCGCTTGCAGCCATCGGCATCGTCGGCCTGCTTGCCCGACGGGGCCGGCGACTCGCCGCCGCAGGTGCCACGCTGCTCGCGCTCGCTGCCCTGCCTCATCTCGACGCCGCTCTCGATGCCGTCCCCATGCCGACGCCAGCCGGCGACCGAACGGCTCTGTTCGCCTGGTACGCCATCACGCCTCAGGGTCGCAGGGCGACTTGACCTTCATGCAGAGGTGAGCGTCGATCGTGTTCGCCATCCCGCCTGGATCGGGTGGGGTGGCGCGACCCGCCGACGGAAGGTGTATCGCCGTGCCCCGCGAACGACTCAGCGCCCTCGCCGCTCTGCCTGATGACGTGATTGATTCGCTGCTGTGGCGGCTTGCTCTCGATGTCGCCGCCGCGCATCAGCCCGACGAGCGCGGCAACTGCCGCAACCTGCAGTGCACCGGCCAGCGCGGTATGTGCGCCGCTGCCCGCGCCGCTCGCCGCGCCTTGACACTGGCCCGTGTCAGCCGACCATCCTCCGCCCGGCCTGAACCGAGACCGGCGCACGAGTCCACGTCGACAGCAGTCGCTCGGGTGCCGTTTCGTGGCTGGTTCACCCCCTCGTCCGTCCAGCAGGTGGATGCTCCGCAGGTGCGGTCGCCGTTCGAGCGATCGCCGGCAGTGGCAGCCGCATGATCCGCTGCCGGAGCTCTCACCTTCGGCAGCGGATCACTTTGCCATCGCGAGGTGGCGTAGCGATCTGAACAACGACGGCGGTCGCGGCTGAGCGAGGATGAGGCCTGCACCCACGGCCGTCGTTGGCGACAAACTGGGCTCGGCTCGCCTACATGGGTCGTTGCTCTTGCCACCGCAGTCAACTCTGCCGCCTTGGCTCAACGGTTGGTCACCGATCAGATCGAACGTGTCGTTCTGGAAGTCGACCGGCGACTACTGGCGGCCGTTCTACTACATCCTGGAAGCCCACGGGGTGATCGTGGGGGCTGGCCAACGCCAACGACGTCAAGCAGGTCCCGGGCCGGCCGAAGACCGACAAGCTCGACGCGGTCTGGCTGGCCAAGCTCAACGAGCGTGGGATGCTGCCCCCGACCAGCACTGATGCGGGCTACCCTCCTGCCGCTACACAGCCCTCGGTCTTGGAACGGCTCGACGAGATCCCCGGTGTCGGGCCTCGAGTCGCGCAGATAATCATCGCGGAGACCGGCGGGAACATGGCCCAGTTCCCCACCGCAGGCCACCTGGTGTCCTGGACAAAACTGTCCCCTCGCACCATGCAGTCCGGGCCGAAGACCCGGCGCGGACCGACCGGCCACGGCAGCCCCTACCTCAAAAGCGGGTGACGCCGCCGCAGTCGCCCGCCCCGACACCTTCCTCGGCGAACGCTACCGGCGCCTGGTCAAACGCCGCGGCAAAGCCAGAGCCCTGGTCGCGATCGCCAGATCCATCCTGACGATCGTCTGGCACATCCTGGCCGACCCGACAGCCAGATTCATCGACCTCGGCCCGGACCACTACGCCACCCATATCAACAAGCACCGCAAGACCCGTAGCCTCATCCGCCAGCTCGAAGCCCTCGGCCACAGCGTCCAGCTCAACCCCGCCTAACCGACGAACAAGTTCAGAACCTCATCGGGGCTCCGCCCCGACGCTGCCGCCTGCCCACTCACGGTTGTTTTTCCGGTCAGATCCCCGCGTTCGCCCCGCTGCTGAAGCAGGTCAAGGCACGGCTGCAGCCTGGCGGGTGTGGTGATCGTCGCAGACGCGCTGCACGCCCAGGTCGCCCACGCCCGCGTTGTCGCCGCTGCTGGCGGGCACCTGTACGTGTCAGTCAAGGCCAACCAGCCGACCTTGTACGCGCAACTCAACAGCTGCCGTGGGCGCAGGTGCCGGTCGGAGACCAACACCGCGACAGGTCGGCCTCGCTACGTTGATCAGCCCTTCGGCTTCCTCCTGTCGTGTGTCGTTTCCGCTACGCTGAGGCGGTCACTCGGCTTCGGTCCCTGGCAGCGTGCAACCGGCTCTGCCGCCTCGGCGCGTGGGACTGCGAACGGTGTCGACGCGGAGCAGGATAGAGGGGTGGCGTGGCTAGCAGGCGTTTCGAGGAGCAGCGTGCAGAGAATCTTGAGCGCGTCCGTCGGAATTTCTTGCCGGAGTCGGTAGCTCATCTGCTGGCCGTCGTCCAAGAACCGCGATGCGACGGTGAGCCGTCGTCGGCGGAGTTCGACGCATGTCTGGCCGCCGAGCTGACTCACCTGCGTGCCCGGCTTGGGGAGACGCAAGGCCCTACCTCGAATGGTTCGGGCCGGATCGGCGGAATCATCGAGGCCGAGGCGAGCAGGGCGGCGCGGACCCTGCTTGCCGCCGCGGAAGCAGCGGGAATGATCGCAGCGGCCGAGTTGCTGCGGTCAGCTCTCGGCCGCTGCGCGGCGATTCCGCAGCAGCCGTCGAAGCCATCCGCGCAACCGAAGTTCCCTCAACCGGTGCGGGTCGTGGACCCGGAGACGGGCCGGCCGATCGGTCTGTGGCGCTAACGGATCAATCGTGTGCCACCGGGGATCCGTTGGAACCCGGGCATGAAACGCGCGATCCATGCCGCGAGGGTCTCCCACAGCAGGCCAGGATCATCGACGGCGATACCTCTGGCCGTGCTTAGCTCAGTGAGGCGTTGGACCGCTCTGATGGTCGTCAGGTTACTGCATTCCTGCGCGATGCGGCCGGTGAAGCCTTGCCGCAGTATCGCTCCGACGTAGGCGTTGAACGCCGACTCGCTGTCAATGCCGCTAGGAACCCCTAGCGCTTGCAGCTCGGGCCGCACGAAGTCAGTGAGGTCCTTCTCCCGTTGCCCGGAGTAGACAAGCCAGAGCACCTCCGGCATCCGGTAGGACGGCAGCCAATCGGTTCGGTCCACCGGCTCCGCAGCGGCCTGCAGCGGCGCGGTAGGAAGCGCCGCGGCGGCGGCCAGAACAGCGTCTCGGTCTGCCTCCGTGGCGGTCGACGACGTCGCCCGCAGCACCGCTATCAACGCGGCCAGGGCCGGGTCGCTCGGGGACGTCCCGACGAGGATTTCAACGGCACCGGGGTGGCCCCATCCGAGGCCGTTCCCGGTGACATTGGCAGATCCCACCAGAGCGGCTGAAGCGCTCAGGTACGCCTTGGCGTGAACGATCGGATGCAGCGACACCGTTCCACCACGGGCCACCACTAGATCGAAAACGTGCGGGTCGCTGACACCGGCAGCGACCTCGTCCGGGCGCCACCGGGTATAGACCTCAAGTCCGGCATCCCGCGGCAGCGCCGTGAGAAGCGGTTTGATGCCGGCCGCGGTGATGAACGGCGCGACGATCGTCAGCTTGGTAGCCGCGGAGACGAGTTCGAGGACCCGGAGTCCGCAACGCTGAGGATCGACCTCTGGTGGCGTCATGCACCACCCTCGTTATCGTCTTCGGCGCTGTCACCGAAGAGTTCGGAAGCCTTAAAATCGGAGTCTTGCACCGTTTCGGCGAGGCGTTGACCCCACTGGTCGCGGATCTGCTTCCAGGTGCCCGCGAGCGGATGGCCCTGGTACTCGTTCTCGCAGCGCGCGTAGGCCAGTAGGAGCCAGGTGATGGCGTCAGCGCTCTTGGTGAGCAGCCGCTTGGCTTCCTCCTCGCTCATCGCGGCGATGTCATCGCCCGAGGCCCGCAGCGGGTCGATGATGGCCTGGTAGGCAGGGTGGGCGTTGTTCAGGCAGAGCAGCTCCAGGTTCATGGCCTCGTCGGGCCGGAAGAACGCGGGCACGTGCTTCTCGGGTTGCGTCACGATCTGAACGGTCACGCCACGCTTGTAGTTCTCGATGATGATTCTGCGGGTCTGGTCGGAGACGTCGTCTGCCTTGAGCTTGTTCTCGATGGCGCCGACGGCCTTCTCCGGGTCCGGATCGTCCGCGAACTTCTTCTCCCCAGGCGTAGGAACGACCGTGGAACGGGTCTTCTTGATATTGGAGGCCACGCCGGCGATGTTCGGCGGTGCCGAGCGGCTTCGCGATGCCGCGTCGCGTTCGGCCCGGCCTTCCTGTCGCAGGGCCCGCACGAGCAGCAGCAACTGGTGTGCCATCCCGTACAACTCGGCGATCGGGTGCTCTTCGTCGAAGAGAGCTTCCTTCAACGCCTCTTGCTTCGGTAGATCGTAGGTGCGTGCCAGTTGCAGCGCCTGGGTGAGATTGGGGACGTCCTGCTTGTTGTTCGTCACGCCGAAGATCTCGTCGAGCTCAGGGCTGAAGGAAAGCTCGACCCCCCACCACCGGTCGGTGGCCTCCTCGTTCAGGGTCTGTTCCAGGACTAGCTCGCGGCCGGCACGCACCACCGAGATCCCGGCGTTGTCGCGGGCGTGGCGGCCCTGGTGGGTGTCTTTACCTGGATTCCTGCCCGGGCGAGCCTCGGGCCGGGCCAGGGACAGCCGGGCGTACACCGTGGAGTCGCCCTTGCCGTCCGGCCGTGCGATCTTGAACTCGCGAGAGTTGTGGTGTTCGGTGAAAGGCGCGATGTCGGTGACCCGGACGTACTTTTCCTTGTCGCCTTCCGGCGCGGCCTGTTCCCAGAACTCGAGCGTGCTCTGGTCCGCCGGCAGCAGGTACAGCGGGTCGTTGGGGCGTACGTCGTAAAAATCGATGAGCCCGCCGATCATGTCGGCGTCGACGATGGCGATCTTGATCTGTCGGCGCTCAGTGTCGGCGGTCAGGAAGTTGCGGTAGACCCGTCCGAGCAGGTACTCCGCGTGTTTGAGAATGGTGCCGGCCGTGGTCCACCGGACCCTGTCGAGCGCGGACCAGCGGATCGCTGTACCGCCGTAGAGCGGCTGACCCATCGACGTGTCCGCGGTGGCATGCTGCTTGAAGACGTCGAGGACCCAGTCGGGCATGGTCTCGTAGCCGGCCTCGCCGGGACGGGTAGGCCACGGGACGGTCAGCGTGGATCCCCTGCCGGAGCGAGAGAGTATTTGCAGGTCAAGGAAAGTGTGGGAGGCGTTCTCGGGCTGTGACTTCTGCCAGGTCCAGACGTCGGTCCGCTCGCACTGCGAGACGCTGGCCTGCGGCAGACCCATGCCGAAACGGCCGATACCCGACCGGTCGTCGTACTTGCCGGAGCCGCCGAACGACAGGGCGAGGTTGACGGCCTGATCCGTCATGCCGGTGCCGTCGTCGATGACCCAGATCTCGTCGGCGCGTTTGGTGGCCCGCAGCTTGCCCTGCACCGGGCGCTGCACGATGACCAGGAGGACGGTGCGGGCCTGACCCCACTGGAAGGAGTTGTCGATCAGTTCCGCGAGGGCGTAGTCGGTGCCCTTGTAGCCGGTGTCCCGGATGGACTTGACGGTCTGCTCACCAGAGAGAAGCGGAGCTTCCTGATGAGTGTCGGGTGTTACCACAAGTCCTCCCAGTGGGTGAAGGCGGCAGCGATGGAACCGAATGCGGGGACTGCGGGGTCGACCACGGTGACGACGACGGCTTTCCTGTTGCCGCCCGCCTTCGGGCCGCGGATGCCCCGACCGACCATCTGGCTGTACAGCACGAGGGAGCGCGTCGGGCGCGCGATGACGACGGCGCTGGTTTGCGGGGCGTCGAACCCTGTGGTCAGCACGCCATAGTTGACTAGTACGCGAGGAATCGGTGCCGGGCTCTTATACATCCGGATCGCGGTATCACGAAGTTCGGGAGCCGTCGTACCGTCCACCGCATCGGCGAGGACACCGACCGATCGCAACGTCGCCGCCAGGGCGTGCGCCAGCTCCACTGAGGCGGCGAACACGATGATCCGGCGGTGTGACTCGCTGACCAGGTGCAGGGTGGCTCCGAGGACCTCCTGCAGGTAGTCATCCTCGTTGAGGCCGATGTCATCCGGTTCGTCCTCGACACTGTCCGGATCGTCGTCTGCCCGGAGTTCTCCGAGGAGCCGGAACGCGGGCTCGGCGAGGTAGCCCTCACGGATCAGGTACGCGACCGGGTTGTCCGCGCCTTCGGCGGCGGTGTCGAGCTCCACCTTCGTGTGTTCGAAGAATTCCGCGAGGTCTTCGTCCGAGCGTCCTCCCAGGAAGGTTCGTCCCGGGGTCGCGCTGAGCCCGATGATGGGAGTGACCGGCTGTCCGGCTGCCGAGAGCTGCTCGACCACGTGCCGATAGGTGCGGGCGACCGCTTGATGCGCTTCGTCGAACACGATGAGCCCGACACGCCGGCCGAGATCAGGGATGAACCCCGGCTCACCGCGACGCGCATAGACGGTCTGTAGGCTCGCCACGATGAGACCGTCGCTGAGGTCGGTGAAGTCGGCGTCCTGACCGCCCCAGGATGAGACGATCGGCACGGGCCGGTCACCCAGCAGCGACCACGCCTTGTGGAACTCGCGGGCTGCTTGGTCCAGCAGCTCCCGGGTGGAGGCGAACCAGAGCACGACGCGGCCCTCGTTCTCGCGCAGATAGTCGCAGACCATACTCATCGTGGTACGGGTCTTACCGGACCCCGTCGGCATGTGCAGCAACAGCCGGGTACGGCCCAGCCGCAGTAGCTCACGCGCCCGAACCACAGCGCGGCGTTGATGCGGGAACAGCCCGTACGCCGGCGTCGCACCGGTCGGCGCCTGTGCTGTGGCATCGCCACGAACTTCGGGAAGGCCGAGAAACACCGCTACGGCGCCTGCGTTCGCCGCAATCGTCTTGCTGTCGAGCCGATCGGGGGCCAGCGAGAAACGGGCGGCCAGGTCCCGGCGCTGTTCGGCCGGGAGTTCGTCCGGAAGCACGCCGGCCTCGGCGAGGCGTCGAACGGCGTTGATCGGATCACCGAGACACGCCGCCGCCACCACCGCCTCGATAGGTGCCTGCCGGACGAGCCCGCTGTCGGCGAGACGGCCGACCGCGCGTAGCACGCGATCGTCGATGAATTTCGTGGTCCGCGTGGAAGCGCCCAGCAGATCAAAGATCGTGTACGTCATCGGCGCGATCCGGCCGCATCCACTACGAAGGTGCCGACGCGCGAGCGGGGACCGAGGCCAGGGGCTGTGAGGTGCGGGGCACTTGTCGTCGAGACGGCGGTGTAGATCATCTAGGCGGCATCCTCCGCGCGCATCGCCTTGAGCTCGCTGGTCACGTGGGTCCTGGAGCGAATGCCAGCGACATCGACCCAAGCGCTCACTCTATCGCGCTGAGGCCGCGGAAGGGCACCGCGGCCCATCGGGGCGCGGGGTATCCCGTGCCGTTCCTCAGCCCTTCCAGACGTCGTTGAACCCCGATGCGACGAGGTGGCCCGAATCGGTCATCAGGGCATCAGAGCCGAACACTCGTACGGTAACGTTACGGCCCTAGATCACGGCTGGTGACTCGCGACGCAAGCCACCAGCTATAGGGTGGAGATGACGACTGAGGGGAGAGGGATGGGGCAAAAAGATACTGATCCCGTCATCTACCTCGACTACAACGCCACGGCACCCATCCGTCCTGAAGCGCTAGCAGCGACGACGGCGGCACTTGCCGCTGTCGGAAACGCCTCAAGTGTTCACGCTGCGGGCCGGGATGCCGCCTATGCGGTCGATCAGGCGCGCGAGCGCGTGGCGGCCCTGTTGGGCTGCTCACCAAGCGAGCTGATCTTCACCTCGGGGGCGACGGAGGCCAACAACCTCGCCATCCGTTCGGCCGTGGCACCTGGGCGAAGCCTGGTAGTCAGCGCCGTGGAACATCCGGCGGTGGGTGAAGCGGCAGCCGCGGTAGCCGAGAGCGTCGGCGGCAAGGTGTACACGGTCGGGGTCCACCGTGACGGCACATTGCGAGTCGCTGAGCTGGAGGAAGCTCTGGCGACCTCGCCCGCCCTGGTTTCGGTCATGGCAGCGAACAACGAGACCGGGGTTCTCGCCGATCTCAATCTCGTGGTGCGCCTCGCGCACGAAGTCGGGGCGCTCGTGCACTCGGACGCGTCGCAACTCGTGGGCCGGCTGCCTATCGATCTCCGTGAGCTGCGGCTGGACCTGCTGTCGCTGTCCGGACACAAGTTCGGCGCCCCGCAAGGGGTCGGAGCGCTGTTCGTGCGGCGGACAACGGTGCCTGTGATCCGGCCGCTGGCGTACGGCGGCGGTCATGAACGCGGACGCCGGCCGGGGACGCTCAACGTCCCCGGGATCGCCGGTCTCGGCGCCGCAGCTCAGGCCGCCAGACGCGACCTCGGACACGAAGCCGCCCGGATCAAGACGCTGCGCGACCGCTTCGAGGCCGAGGTGATGACCGCGCTGCCCGGCACACGGCGCAACGGTCACCCCGACCAGCGTCTGCCCGGGGTCACGAGCCTCACCTTCGACGGCCTACCCGCCGACGCGCTCCTGGCCGCCATGCCCCGCCTCGCCGCATCCGAAGGCAGCGCCTGCTCCTCCGGGGCACTCGAACCGAGCCATGTCCTGCTCGCCATGGGCCTGAGCCGCGACGAGGCCGACTGCACGCTCCGATTTTCTCTCGGCCACGCCACCACCGCCGATGACATCGACCGAGCCGTTCGCTGCGTGACCGATGCCGCGCACCTGGTCCGGAACGCCCTGCACCCGAACACCACCACGACTGCCTCCGCGCATACCGGGGGACAGGAAGGAACGCGGAGACACGATGCTTGAAACCAAGCTCAAGGACGTCGCTGAGCCCTCGTTCTCCCGCCACGAGACCTTCCACCCCCGGTTCGGATGGCTCCTCAAGGCGTATACCGCGCTGACCAACCCCGACATCGGCAACGATGTGTTCCTGCGCGACAACGCGACCGTGACGCTGGGCGTCGGCAAGAACATGGTCAACGCCATCCGGTTCTGGTCGTACGCGTTCAAGTTGACCGTCGAGTACCCCAAAGACCCGACCTCGCGGGCGAACGTCGCGTCACCGACCTGGGAGGCGCGCTGGCTGCTCGATGAGAACGGCGCCGACCCGTACCTGGAGGACACCGCGAGCCTCTGGCTGTTGCACTGGTGGCTGCTAGCGAAGCCGTGCTACACCCCGACCTGGTGGGTGGCCTTCCACGCCCAGTCCACCTCCCGGTTCAAGACGGCTGATCTGACCGAGACCACTTTGCGGCACGTTCGGCTGGCCGGCTGGGAACCTCCCGTCGAGGCGTCCGTGGCCAAGGACGCCGACTGCCTCACCAAGATGTACGGCCGCCGGGACGAACAGCCCGCCAAGGGCTCCCGGGTGGGGTTCGAGGACATGCTGGACTCCACCTTCCGGGAACTCGGGCTCCTGGAGCCGATCACCTTCGGCCGCGCCAACTCCGTCGACTCCTGGAAGTTCACCAGCACCGCCCGGACGTCACTGCCGCCGGCCCTGGTCGCTTACGCCTGCCTGGATTACGCGGCACGTGCCGGGGCACAGCAGGGCGGCTCGATAGCCGTGGCCCGCCTGGCGAACGAGCCCGGCGGCCCCGGGAAGGCATTCCGTCTCAGGGAACCGGAGATCGTCAATGCTTTGCAGGAAGTCGCCGCAGCGCACCCGCAGCTCGAGCTGATCGAAGGTATCGGGCAGCGCAGCCTGGGCTTCAACGCCCACCCCAAGGACCTCGCGTGGGACGTCCTGGACAACTACTACGGCGGGGTCCGCGCCCGCGACGGCTTCCCCGACCGAGAGATTTGGTACGCCATGCAGCCGCCCGGCATGCTGCGTGAGATGCGCCGCCGGGGCCGTACCGATCTGCTCGACCAGCCGACCCTCGACCGACTTGCAGGAGCCCTGGTATGACCGCCCCCGGCACGCCGCCGACTAGCAGCCCGCAGGCGCCCGCTGGCATCAGCATCATCAGCAGCCGGCTGCGGTCGACGAACATCGAACGCGACGTCCGCGCCGACCACCTCGGCCCCTTGCACGTCGGTATCCGGGCACAGGATGTGCTGGACCGGGTCACCGCCGCGCTGGAGGACCCGGGACGTACCCGTGCCTGGTCGCTCACCGGACCCTACGGATCCGGCAAATCGACGCTCGCGCTCGTCACGACATCACTGCTCGGCCACGCAGGCAGCCGCCGCAGTGAAGCCGAGAAACTGCTCACCGAAGCGAGTCCCATCCTGGCCCGGCGCCTGACCAGCGCCCGCGACAAGATCGCACCCAACGGGTTCGTCACCTGTGTCACCACCGCACGACGCGAACCGCTGCTCGCCAGCGTCGCCCGCGCACTGCTCGAAGGCGCCTCCCGCACGTGGTCCGACGACATCATGCCGTCAGCGGTGCGACACGCCCTCGAGCCACTCGCCACGACCGGGCTCGGCCACCAGCAGCTTCTGAGCGCGGTGCGCACGTTGTGTGAGCAGGCTCCGGTCCTGCTGGTCATCGACGAGTTCGGCAAGTCGCTGGAGCACCTCGCCGCGCACGGCGACTTCAGCGACGCCAGCAGTGACGTCTTTCTACTGCAGGAACTCGCGGAACTCGGGGCCGGCGCATGCGGCGTACCGCTTTACCTGCTCACCCTGCAGCACCTGTCCTTCGGTGACTACGCGTCCCGTTCGAACACGCTGCTCACGCGCGAATGGGCGAAGATCCAGGGCCGGTTCGAGGACATCCTCATGACAGTCCATCTCGGCGACACCGTCGAGTTGGTCCGCCGCACCCTCGACCACAGCGGCGTCACCGCCAAGGGCCGCAAGCTCATCACCGAACACGCTGCAGCCTCGGCCCGGGCCTGGACCGACCGCGGGCTCGAAGGCATTCTCGCTGCCGACCAGGAGTTCTTCGCCCAGGTCTACCCGCTGCACCCGTTGACTACCGTCGTCGCCCCGCTGCTGGCAGCCCAGATCGGGCAACACGACCGCAGCGTGACGGGCTTCATCGCCAACGACGAACCGCACACGGCACGCCGGTTTCTGGCCAGCTACGCCACCGACAAGCCGACCATGGCCTCCACCATCCGTATCGCGGACGCCTTCGACTTCTTCTTCACCGCTGGCCGCACCACCGTCCTGGCCTCGGCCAACGCGAGTCGATGGATGGAGATCGACAATCGCATCGCGGAGGCACACGGTCTTCCCGAACACGATCAGGTCATCCTCAAAACCGTCGGGATGCTCAACCTGGTAGACGCCTCCGGCGCCTTACGAGCCAGCATGGACACCATCCTGTTCGCGCTGGCCGACCCGACCGCGCTCGATGACACAGCGACCCGGCAGCAGCTAGCGGACCGCGTCGCCAGCCTCGTCGAACGCGGCTTCCTGGTATACCGGCAGTTCAGCGATGAATACCGGGTCTGGCAAGGCAGCGATGTCGACCTCACCGCGCACATTGAGCAACTGATCGACAGCTGCGACGACCACACCGCCGTCAGGCTCATTTCCGACTACCTGCCCCCTGCGGTGGTAGCCGGCAAGCACAGCCAGCGCACCGGCATGCTGCGCTACTTCGTGACGAAAGCGACCGACTCCGGGACTCCCCGTATCGAGGGGCCGTCGGCCGCCAACGCAGAAGACGGTGTGCTGCTGTTTCACTTCGGTACGCACGACACCATCCCGACGGTCCGGACGGAACGCCCTGTCGTGGCAGGCACCACCGAGCATGCCGACAAGGTTCTCCAAGCCGCCCGCTACCTGCACGCCCTGAACGAACTGCCAGCCCACGTCGAACTCGACGGCGTCGCCAGCGCCGAGGTGAAGGAACGTATCGCCCAGGCCAGCGCCGAACTCGCCACCCGCGTCGCCGAGGCTTTCCTGCCCAGCCAATTGGCTCCCAAGTGGTACCTGATGACGGTAACCGCCGGAGCCGCAACCTGGTCCCCTTCCAGCGAACGAGTCAGGGGCCGCAGCCTCGCCGAACTCGTCTCCAAAGCGTGCGACAGCGTGTTCCCCGACGCGCCGCACATCCGTAACGAGATGCTCGGCCGACACAAACTGACCAGCCAGGCAGCCAAAGCCCGCCGCGAGCTCATCACCGCCATGATCAATTCACCGGGCCTGCCCAACCTCGGCATCGAGGGCTACGGGCCGGAACGCGCCATGTACGGCGGCGTCCTGGAATACCTGCGCCTGCACCGCCTCACCCCGGGCCGCCCCGACGAGGCTGGGCACCTGACGTTCGGCTTTTGCGAACCCGAACCGCCCACACCGGCCAAGAAGAACTCGTTGTACCCCGCCTGGACGGCGATGCGCCAACAGATGTACGCCGCCACCGAACAGCCGGTACGCCTCGACGTCGTCTACAGCCTTCTGGAAGCGCCCCCGTACGGGATGCGCCCCGGCGTCATCCCGATCATCGTGCTGACCGCACTCATCATCGGCAGCCAGGAACTCGCCCTCTTCGAGGAAGGGACCTACCAGACCAGGCTCACCGACGCGCTCGCTGAGCGGATGCTCAAAGCGCCGGAACGCTTCGCGGTCAAGGCCATGGGCGTACAGGCCGGCCCCCGCAAGATCGCGGTCGACGAGATCGCACAGGAGATCGGCGCCCGTATGCCGGCAGCACCCCCGGCGAACGCGCGCAACGTGGCACCCCTGGCAATCACCCGCCAGCTGCTCGACCGCGCCCGAACGCTGTCCTCCTACGCCGACCGCACCCAGCAGATCCCCAAGCAAGCCCAGGCGGTACGCCAGGCGCTCAAGACGGCCCGCGAACCGGACGCCCTGCTGTTCACCGACCTTCCCGCCGCGCTCGGCCTCAAGCCGATCCCCGCCGATGGGCCCACCGACGAACAGACCGCACGCCGGTACGCCGCCTCCTTGAGCAAAGCCCTCACCGACATCAGCCGCGCCGACGCCCGTCTTCGCGACCAGGTCGTCAAAGCCATCGCTGCCGCATTCCACCTGCCCACGAACCTCAGCAAGCTACGCGAGCGCCTCGCCGCATACACGCAGCCGCTCGCCGAGGTGAACCTCGTGGAAGCGAAACTGCGCGGCGTCATCATGCTCGCCCAAGACACCGACCTCACCGACGACGAATGGCTCGACCCGTTCGTCGTCCGCATCGTCGGCCGCGGACTGTCCGACTGGCGCGACGGCGACATCACCACGTTCGCCGTCGAGGCCCGCGCGGTCGCGCGCTCCATCGAACGGCTCGCCAGCCTGCACCAGGCGAGCAGCCCACAACCCGCCGACTCCACCTTCGTCTCTCAAACAATCACGCTCACTCAAACCGACGGCCAGGAGTTCCACGCCGTCGTCCACCTCTCCGACGACGAGCGCACGAACGCCCAGGCGCTGCTGCCGGAACTGATCGCCCTGGCCCGCGAGAAGATCGGCGAGAATGGTGAACGGGCCCTGCTCGCCCTGCTCGCCGAAAATGTCATAGCCGAGAGGGACACTGGCAACGACGGCGCATCACGCACGCGAAGGAAACCCACCCGATGACCGCACCACGGCAACGCACTCCCGACGAGACCCGCCACGTCCTCGGCATCTCCGGAGGCAAAGACTCCTCCGCCCTCGCGATCTACATGCGCGGCAAGGTGCCCCAGATGGAGTACTTCTTCTGCGACACCGGCGCCGAACTGCCCGAGACGTACGACTACCTCAATCGCCTCGAATCCGCCCTCGGCAAGCAGATCGTCCGGCTCAACGCCACCCGCGACTTCGACCACTGGCTGCAGATCTACCAGGGCACGCTACCGAGCGCCTCCATGCGGTGGTGCACCAAGAACCTCAAGCTCAAGCCGCTTGAGGAATGGATCGGTGACAGCCCTGCCATCTCGTATGTCGCTATCCGCTCCGACGAGAACCGCCTCGGCTACGTCAGCACTAAGCCCAACATCCAAGCCGTCTTCCCCTTCCGAGAAGACGGCGTCGACCGCGACGGCGTAAACCGTATCCTCGACGAGTCGGGTATCGGCCTTCCGGCCTACTACGAATGGCGCACCCGCTCCGGGTGTTACTTCTGCTTCTTCCAGCGCAAGCACGAATGGGTCGGCCTCGCCGATCGCCACCCCGAACTGTTCGAACGCGCCGTCGAATACGAAGAAAAAGTCAACTACCAGGCGACCGCGATGCAAGGCCGCCAGTACACCTGGTCACAAGGCGAATCACTGCGCGAACTCCTCGACCGGCGCGAAGCCATCGAAGAGCGGCATGCCGCCGCGCTCGCCCGCGCGGCGGCCAAACCACGGCCCAACCTGCCCCTGATCGAGGTTCTCACCGATGCCCTCGACGAGGACAGTGACGAGGCCGGCTGCGCCGTCTGCCACCTCTAAACTAACTGTCAGGGCATACCGCCGCCAGCACCAGCAACACGTCCGGATCCCGCAGCAGCCTGTTGTACGACTGATGCCACCATGACCGGCACGCTGCCGAATCGTCGAAGACACCGACCGCGGCAGCGTGCCGACTCGCCGTATGCACGATCAACGCCACCACGCTCGTGCCGTCGGCCGGCTCGTCCGCCTCAGACAACATTAGGACGGCGTCCTTCGCCAAGTCGACCATGGCCTGCGGATTGCGAAAGGTCCCTGTCGACCGCTGTACCCCGGTAGGGCTAATCATGGTCGCGCCGAATCTTAATTCTTCTCCGAGCGGAGCCTGTAGTACGAACGACAATTCATTGTTGCCCCGTAAATACCCTTTCAAGGGACCCGTCCTCCATGGCTAGTTCCACAGGCAGACAGTGACCCGTGCCTCATGCCGGACAGTCAAGTAAAACAGGCGGCGCCGGGTAAAGGAGCGGGCCAAATTGAGCGGTTGAGGGTCAGGCGACTGAATTCGAGGTCTAAGCAGGGTGCAATAGCATCAGCTGTGCTCCGCGCGTACGCTTCGAATCTCGGCGGGGAGCATGCAAAATCCCCCCATGGACAGCAGTCAGGTGGGTCCCGGTGGTCGGCAGCAAGACTGCGCCACAGGACGAGTCAGGCGGTTCTGGCGCCGGCCTCCTGTGCGCTCAGCAGGGCGGTGACGCGATGGACACTGAGCAAGCGATCCCGCGACACCGCACCGCGATCGCGCGGCCTGACCTGTCGAAGCCGATCGCGCGGGCACTCGCTGACGGGATCATCACGAAGAGCTCCAGCCTCTTCGACTACGGATGCGGTCGGGGCCTTGACGTGACGCGACTGCGGGCCCTCGGGTACGAAGCCGACGGATGGGATCCCTCACATCGCCCTACCGCGCGTATTCGCTCGGCAGACGTCATCAACCTTGGCTACGTCGTGAACGTCATCGAGAATCCGATGGAGAGGGCGCAAACGTTGCGTGCCGCCTGGGAACTCGCCGAGAAGGTCCTGGTCGTTGCGGCCCGGCCGGACTGGGAAGGGCGCACCGTAGCGGGAAAACGCCACGGCGACGGTGTCCTGACCACTCGAGGCACGTTCCAGAAGTTCTTCACCCAAGACGAGCTGCAGAAGTGGATCAAGAGCGAGCTGCAGGTGGAGTGCATCGCTGCTGCGCCCGGGATCTTCTACGTTTTCCGTGACGAAAGCCATGCGCAGTCCTTGCTCGCCTCCCGCACTCGGCGCCGCTCGGTGCCGGTGCATCGGCCGAAGCTGCGCCAGGCCCTGTACGACGCTCACCGCGACGTCATGGAGGAGATACACAGTTTCGCAGCCGACCGGGGGCGGCTACCCGAACTATGGGAGCTCAACGGGAGCGCTGATCGACTCACCACCGCCTCACTCTCGATCAAGCGAGCAGCCGCCGTCCTCCGCCAGGTCATCGGCGGGGAGGACTGGGACCGCGACCTGGAAGCCGCTCAAGACCGAGCCCGGCACGACCTTCTTGTCTACCTTGCACTAGCCGCGTTCACCTGCCGGCCCAAAGCGTCACACCTGCCTCGCGACATCGCCCTCGACATCAGAACGCTCTTCGGCTCCTATAGCGCGGCGTGCGAGCAGGCGGATCAACTGCTGCACAGCGTCGCCGACCAAAGCGCCGTGAACGCGGCCTGCGCACAATCCGAGGTCGGAAAGCTGACGCCCGAAGCCCTCTATGTGCACCAAGCCGCGTCGGAGCAGCTCAGCCCGCTTCTGCGGGTCTACGAGGGCTGCGCGCGCGTGCTGACGGGAAATGTCGTCGACGCCAACATCATCAAGCTGTCACGAACCGGTCCGAAAGTCTCTTACCTTTCCTATCCCGATTTCGATCGGGATCCTCACCCAGCACTCGCCAGCTCGGTGCGCGCGGACCTACGCCGGCTCGACGTGAGATACACAGACTTCCGCGAATCATCGAACCCACCGGTTCTTCACCGGAAGGAGACATTTGTCGCCGATGACTACCCTGAGCGAGATAAGTTCACGCGGCTGACGCGCCAGGAGGAGCGCGCCGGCCTCCTCGAAGACAGTAGTTCTATCGGCACGCGGGAAGGCTGGCGGACACGTCTGGACAACGCCGGCTACCAACTTCGAGGCCACCGACTTATCCGGACCCCACGGCGCCGGCCGGGCTCGGCATCGGCGTAGACGGCGTCAAGATCCGTGAGTACGGACAGCAGGGCCCGAGCCGATGAACGGCCACCGCAACGTCATCAGTCTCTGCTGGCATATGGCGGCACGGATATCTGACGCGGCTGGCATCTGGTGAGCCCGGCCGTGCAGCAAAGCCATGGCGAACGGCGGTCCGTGCCGGAGCGATAATCATGCCAGCATCGGCCACAACCGCTCGACCGCAAGCTCCGCTAGGCGCTGCCCTCGCTGTGTGATATACGCATCAGAAAGGGGTGTGTCATGCTTACCTAGGAAGTCACAGAACGGCAAGTACGAGGCTGACTGCAGAACAGTTTTCGTCTTCGGAGCCAGACCCGGCAGTTGCTGTTGCATATGGCTCACTCGTGCACTCGGATCCGTCTCGGACAACAATGCATAGACACTCTTCTTATACGCCCAGGTCTTGTTCCCGATCAACTCATTAAGATCAGTCGGCATTAGCGTGAGGTTCCCGAGGCGGTCTATGAGGCCCTGCTCGTAGATTTTTAGATCGTACGACGTATCGCCCTGGAGTGGGTTTTGGGGAGCGATATGCTCGACCGAGTAGTGTGAATCCCACACCTCCGGCGTCAGAGCCCGGAAAGATCCCGAAACGCCCCGCTTAACCAGACCGGGCGCGACGTGGTCCTCGACCCGGTCGTCATGGGCACATAGGAGGATAAACTTCGCGAGTTGCTTACTCGTCTGGTACAGCGGTTGCTTCGTCACCTCGGTGACCCAGGCCGCCATGGAGGGAATGTTTCCGCGCACGGACAGGATGTTTCTCAAGGCCGCACGGATCTCCGCCGCCGGGGGCACAGACCCCGACGCGCCGCTGGCACGCCTCGCCATGGCCGGAAGCCCTGTCTCCGAGTGGCCGGTAGCCATCAGTTTGCGATGGACGTCATCGATCCCTCGTGTCGTTGCTCGCGACGTCCGCCAGAGAACCCAGAAGGCAGTCACGGCCCGGAGGACGCTCATGAACTCGTCCCGGCTGTGCAGACTCTGACTGTCAGCCCACACGGAGTAGTAGCGCGCCAACAAGGCTAGAACCACTGTGTGGTTAGTCGACCGCAAGACCTCCAAGCATAAGCGGTCCAGATCGGTGCCTAGCGACATGAGCGGCGATGGGCCGCTACGGGGCCAGGCGTCGCACATAAACGCCGAAACGTCGGCGAGCTGGCCGACGAACTCGCGCGCTGTTGTGATGTGCCCGTTCGGTGGTGCCACCGACTGAAACTCGGAGCGAAGATACCGCCGTTGGTCGAGAAGAGTGCGGGATAGTTTTCGTCCCGTCTCCGCCAGCGCGAACGCTGTGAGCATGTCCGCTATCGACTTCCCGCGGCCGTCCGCTTTCATGGAAGAGGGGAAATAGGATTCAACCCGACTGAACGCCGCCGCAGAGGGCGATGTGCTGTAGTCCGTGTTCCCGCCCTCGCTGCGCACCACCAACGGCTTCAGCGTCTCCAAGGCAGTCAAAGGCTGCCCCGTGGTGTTGAGTGGCTCAAACAACGCGAAGGCGTACTCTTCATCCGGCGCCTTCACGTCGATAACCAGCACCCCGTTCAGGAGGAATGACGCAACGACGAGGAGTCGTGCGGCCGATTTCCGACGGTCATCCAACAGGTCGGGTTGTGCCACAGGGGCTGGACTGGACCCAATAAGCGCCTTCGCCATGCCAATGTCTCGAAGGAAGCGAAGCTCTGTAAGGACATCACAGTCAACATCTGCGCCGTCCTTGCGCAAACTGTCGATGTGGCTGGTGATTACCCGGAGCACCGACTCCAGGTGACGTCGATCGGTGGGTACCTTGATGGCGACATGTTGGTTGTTCTGGTTCCGATAGCGAGTCGCCTCCATCAGTAACCACGCGACATCGCTCTCGTACCTTGCATGGATGGCGTCGTTGCCCCAAACGTCACTCGCCTGGCGAATCAGTCGAGGCTTCATGTTGAATTCGTCTATGCCTGAGTAGGTCTTGAACGCGATGGCGCCAAGTAGTTCGTCACGCCGCTCGCCCAACGTGTTCAACAACCACTCGTCGAGATCCTCTGCAGTGCCGCCGTCGATCTGCTGCTGCAGCCATCGCATGTCGGCGGAGACGAACCTTGACAAGACCACGAACACCGTGAGGAGTGTCGAAAGACGTTGCTGGCCGTCGACTACCTGGAGCACTGTTGTCGGAAGCGCGTCTGGATGCTTCGGCATCACACTTTCTCGGTCGCTGACCATGATGACCGTGCCCAGGAATGTCGATGGCGTCCCCCCGAGGGTGGCCCGTGTGATCCCCTGTTCCAGATCCTCAAACAGTCGATCGATCTCGTCCTCACCCCACGTGAAGTCCCGCTGGTATGCAGGCACGTAGAACCCTTGCCCCGGTTGCAGGATCAACTGGCGAAGCGTAGATGGGTCGGCAGTGAAGGTGCTTGGCATGCGAGAACCTACCCCGATGATGGACTGCGAGCGGCGCGTTTGGCGCCCTCGATGATCGCACGAAGGGCCGCGACATGGCATCGAACGTCCTCTGTGCCGCGGCCTCGTGCTCACCGTCGTCGCTCCAAATGACGAGGCTGCCGCGTCGCCGCCGTCGGCTATCCGTCAGACCAGGGTCTTCGCAAGGACTCTGTTGGCTAACTCGCTGTAGCGGGCGGTTGCTTGACCTTGGCGGCGGCCGTATGTCCTGTATGGAATATGGTGCCCGGATGTGGGCGGCGGATCCAGTAGACACCCCGCCCCTGACACTCTCGTGGCCCACACGCCTGCGGCTTCCCGTTCGGCCGCCCTCGACGGCCTCGGGGAACCTCAGGTCGTTCGGCGGCTGGCTCCATGTCGGACCCTGCTGGTTCACTGGCCGCAAGTGGCTGACGAAAGAAGAGGCGTGGAGTGACCAGGCAGCCGGACGAACCCTCGCGGCAGCACCCGAGCCTGCTGCGGGTCGCCGCGTGGATCCCTGACGTCGACGAGAACCTAGAGCGGTGGGAGGAACTCGAGCAGATTGCGGTGCAGTGGATCGAGGAGCAGGCTGCCGTCGACGGGGTGACCCCGGTGGTGTTCTACAACGCGGCGAAGGCGCACGGGGGCCCCGGCCCGGTCCACCGGCTGGCGAGCCGCTACCGGTTCAGCTATCCGCTCGACCGAAACCGGCCACGTGGCGCTGTGGCGGCGTTCCACCCGGACGCCCGGTCGCTGCGCCAGGCGACTGACCTGGCGCGCGGATCGGCGCTGGTGGTCCTGGAGAGTGCGATGACCCCGCTGGCCGGATGGGCCGCCGGGACCCGGGCAAGGGACTTGTCCGGGGTGTATCCGCAGGTGCCGGCGCTGGACCCCGAGGCGCAGAAGGCCCTCGACCGGGCCGTGTTCTTCGGCGGGCGCAACAACTGGACCGGAAGTCACGAGCGCGAGCACGCCCGCGAGGCCTTGGACGCCGTGCTACGCGGCGGGCTGATCGACGTCAACACTGCCGTGGGGTATGCCCTGGCGCATGACGGGGTCTCGGAGGTGGGCGCGAAGAACCTCCGCAGCAGCCTGGAACGCAAGAGGCGGTAATTCCACCCCGGGGAGACAGAGCAGATGAAAGGTACCGAGCCGGCTTCACGTGCCGAGGCCGACGCGCAGCTGCGTGACGGGGCCGAGCGCCTCGTCCGGGCCCAGCTGATGACCCGGGAGGATCAGGACTTCGCGCGCAGCCAGAAGAGCATGATCGGCCAGACGATGCGGGAGTACGGGGGCCGCTTCCTGTTCGAGCTGGTCCAGAACGGGTACGACGCGCAGCCGCCGGATGGCGGCAGCGGGCGCATCGCGGTGGTGCTGGCGCGCGGCGAGGGCACACACGGCACTCTCTACGTCGCCAACACTGGGCGCGGGATTACCGCCAGCAACGCCCGGCGGATCCGCTCACTCGGGCTGAGCGACAAGCCGATCGGCGAGGGCATCGGCAACAAGGGGGTCGGCTTCAAGAGCGTGCTCCAGATATGCGCGGCTCCAGAGGTCTACAGCACCCTGGACAGCGGAGATCCGGGGTTTTGCTTCCGGTTTGCTACCGAGGACGACGTGCCAGGGCTGGTCGGCGCGGATCCGGTGCTCACTCGGCAGATCATCGAAGAGGTTTCGCTCTACAGCATCACGCTGCCGGCCGAGGAGACGCCCGCTCGGGTGGCGGCGCTGTGGGCTGACGGCTATGCCACCGTCGTGCGGCTGCCGCTCGACGAGGGCGCCGTCGAGGCGGTGGCCGAGCGTCTCGACGAGCTCGAAGCGTCAGAGGTGCCGCTCATGCTGTTCCTGAAGCGGCTGGAACGGGTCACTATACGGAGAGAGGACGGTTCCGCCAGCGAGGAGCGGGTGCTGAGCCGGGTACGCGGCAGCGCGCCGGCGGCGGCCGGTGACTTCACCTGCGACCTTGTGACGTTGGACGGGGACGGCAGATATCTGGTGCTGTCTCGGCGGGTCGATCCGGCCGCCTACCGGCGTGCGGTGCAGGAGGCGATCGACCGGCGCCAGCTCGACCCCAGGTATGCCGAGTCGACGGCGGCGGTCGAAGTCTCGGTCGCGGTGTCGTACACGGCCGCGGACGCGCACGTCGGCCGGTGTTACACCTTCCTGCCGATGGGCCGTAAGGCGCCGTCGCCGTTCGCGGGGCACCTCAACGCGCCGTTCTTCACCGACCTGTCCCGCACAGACATCGATGAGACGAACGGGCTGAACCGGCTGCTGCTCACCTCGGCGGCGGAACTCTGCCTCGATGCGGCTGAGGCGCTCACCGGCTGGCCGGACAACGCCGCTCCCACCGCTGTACTCGATCTTTTGTGCTGGGACGACGACCGTCTGGGGCTGCTCACCTCTCGCGCCGAGGAGCAGGGCCGGCCGCTGGGCGAGCGTCCGCTGCTGCCCGCACAGGCGCCCGGCCGCTGGCTCACACCGGCTGCGGCATGGCGCTGGCCCGTACCCGACACCAGCATGCTGACCGCAGCGTTCGCGACGGCAGCCAGCGGCGCCGAGTTCCTGCGGGAATTGCCGACGCGCCGGCATGCGCGGCTGAGGAGCCTGCTGTCGCGGCTCGGACTTGACGTGACGCCGGAGCCGGAGCGTCTGGCCGGCTGGGTCGAGCAGATGATGGCGGTGATGCAGCGCGACCGCCGGCCGATCAGCGACTGGGACCAGGCCTACGCGGACATCGCGCGCCTCTTCGAGAAGGCGCCCGAGGCGTTGCGTGCGCGGCGCATTCTGCTGACCGACTCGGACGAGCTCGCGCGGTGCGCCGGCCGGCGGACCGGCGAGACATCCGCGAGCCGGGAGGCCGCGCCGTTCTTCCCGCCGACGACCCAGCGGATCGCCGACGAAGACGACGTCGACCCCGGCGCCGACCTGTCGCTGCCGGCAAGCCTGTCCAACCGGCTGTTCTATTTGCACGGCGAGCTGACCTGGCACGTCAACCGGCAACAGACCCCGGCGCGCAAGTTTCTGCAGGAGAACCGGCTTGTGCGCGGCTTCGAGACGCGGGGCATCCTCGAACACATCCGTGCGGTGCTCGCCGACAGCCGGGCGCAGCGGGTCGCCCGGGACGCGCTGACGTTCGTCTTCAACCTGAGCCGCAGCGGTGCCCGCATCAAGACCGACCTGGCTGCCCTGGGCCTGCGACTGCCGACTGCGAGCGGCGTTTGGATGGCCGCCGGGGACTGTCTGTTCTCGTCCGACTGGCCGGGTACCACCGGCAAGGAGTTGTCCGCGATCGCGGCCACTCCAGAGGACCGGTCGGCCGAGCTGTGCGCGCTCGCAGGCCGGTTGCTGGCACCTCCGGCGCAGGTCGTGCGAGCCGGCGACCATGTTGCCGACTGGGTTGCCTTCCTGCGGCGCATCGGCGTTGGCGAGGTGGTGCCGCTCAAGTCTGTATCCGACGGTCGCGGGATCTACGGCAGCAACCTGACCCGCGATCGGCTTTCGGCCGTGCCCGGGCTGCCCGATCCGGTCCGCGACCAGTGGGCGAAGGTCCTGCCGACGACGTCCGCTGCGTGGTATCCGTCCACCCCCTACGTGGTGAAAAGCCCGCTCTGGTGGATGCCGGGACAGGCCGACTGGGAACGGTTGACCGACCGGGTGCGCGTGCACCTGGCACGGCAGATCCTGCGCGGACTCAAGGGCGCCTGGCCGGCCGACGCCTTGGCGACCGTCTGGGAACGCGACCGGTCGGGCGACAAGAACCCGCAACGGCGATGGACGCCGCTCGGTGCGTTCCTGCGTACGGTGGCCTGGTTGCCGACGCAACGACCCGGCCAGAGCGGCGGGGCTTTCGCGACGCAGGCCGAGTGCTGGACGTTTCCGGTTCGCAGTGACGACGTGCCGCCGCGGTTCGCGACGCTGCTCGCAAAGCCGATGCGGGATCTGCTCGACGACGACCCGGTGGCGCTGCGGCGGCTGACCGAGCTGGGTCTGGGCGTGTGGGGCCGGGACGCCGATGCCCCGCGTTTGGTGCGGCACCTGGGCGCGCTCTTTCACGCCGGCGCGGTTACCGAGATGCACGCGGCACAGTTCCACAACACGTACCGGGCGGCGTGGGCGGCCTGCGCCGCCCGTGGCACCGAGGTGGAGCCGTTCCCGCCGGACACCCGGGGCTACCTCGTTGTCGACGTCGGCGGCTCGTCGACAGCCCTGCCGCTCGAGCCGGCCGGTGGCGACCAGGAGCCGCCCGACGTGGTAGTCGCGTCGCGGGACGACGAGCAGAGCCTGCTCCGACTGATGGCCGACTTCGGGTGGCGGGTCCTCGAAGTAGACGCGCATCCCGAGACGGTCACCGCCATCTTGCGCCGCCGCCTCGGCGACCGGGTTTCACGCGCCAGCGGCGTCACGCCGGTCGTGCTGCTGGACGGACACGAGTTCGGCCCGCCAGCCGTCGCCGGCGCCCGACCGATCGTCGGCATCCTGCCGTGGCTGCCGCTGTTCGTGGCGACGCTGCTCGAACACCAACGCAGCCAGTTCAGCCGCCTCGGTCAGCGGGCGTTCGACGACACGCTCGACGCGTTGCGGCGGGTGCGGGTCGCCTTCGCTGGCACGGTCGAGGTGCGCCTCGGCGAGGAAATCCGGCGGCTCCCGGACCGGCTGCACGGGGTGCTGCCGATGCCGCACGCCGCGCATCCCACCCTGATCGTCGAAGGCGCGGAGACGGAGCTGGACAGGGACATGCTGGAGGCGATGGCGGAGCCGCTGGCATACCTCATCGGCCGGCGGGACTACGCCCGCACCCTCCGGTGGGCCGCAGAGCGGACCCGGCGGGTCGGCGTCCCCGTCGCCCAACTCGCCGACGACGACGTGGCCGAGATATGCGACGTCACGGCCGAGGACGTCCGGACGATGGCGCGGCGAATCCAATCTTCCCTGCGACCCTTACTACATAGGCTCCATCCCGTCGTCGCGCATTACCTGGACGCCGAGTCGGCCGCGCCGTTCGACCCCGACTCACCGTCGATGGAAAGCGAGCAGGAGGCCCGAGACCGGCTTACTGCGCTGGCCGACCGACTCGACCACGAGCCGGACGAGCTGTTTGCCACCGCGCTCGACGCTCCGACGCTCGCGGCGCTCCAGCAGCAGCTGAAGATACCGGTACGCGAACTCAACGCCACCCTGTCCGGCATGGGCGGGCGCTATCCGCTCATCGACTACGGCGCGCAGCACTCCGAGGACTTCGCCGACTACGTACGCCACCATCGCGACTCGCTGCTTGACCGGCTGCGCTGGCACCGGTGGGACCGCTTCGCGGCCGGCGACCCCCAGCCGGACTGGCCCCAGCTCCGGCGGGTTGAGTTGCTCGCCCCGGACCCGGAGTGGGGCACCACCGTCGACGTGCTCTCGACCGATCTCATGACGGCGCGCGTCGAGGAAGAACTCACGGCGCGGCTGGGCGAGCAGCCGCCAGACAGCGGCCCCCCTCTGCCCCGCCGCAGCGACTGCGCCAAGGCCAACGCCGAGTTGGTAGATACCGCCGCCGGCAGGCTGGCCAAGCTCGTGCGCGCCTGGCTCGAACGGCACAGCCGCCCGGTCCCCGCGCCGTGGACAGACGAGGCGTCGGCAGGCCCGGCGCTGCGCGCAACGCTCGACTCGGCCGGCGCGCTCGACTTCGCCATGCTGACGCTTCCGGACGTGCTCCGCTGGCTGCAAACTCTCGGCGTCTGGCCGACGGACATGCCCGCGACCGACGACATCGACGTGCTTGGTCTCACCCCCGACGACCTCGACCGCCAGAAAGCCGAGGAGCGGCAGCAACGCGCCGAACGGGAACGGCAGCGGCGGACCGTGAACATCGACGACAAACCATTCGACCTAGACGACGGCTTCACCTCGCTACGCGCGGCTCTCGACAATTCGCTGGACCGAACACCCGCGTTCCTGGCCACTCCACGCAGGTTCACCGGCCTCAAGGAAACCGACGCCCGGTCCGGCCCCGGCGGCCGGATCGCGGGTGGCGGCTTCGGCGGCGGCGGGTTCGCGTCCGAGCTGTCAAGCCTGCAAAAGCTGGGGGTGGGTTTCGCTGGCGAGTGGTTCGCTTATCGATGGCTGGAGCGGCAGTACGGCGCCGACTTCAGCCCGGAGTGCTGGGTGTCGGGATACCGGGAGCGGGTCTACCCCGGCACCGGTGACGACAGCCTGGGCTGGGACTTTGAAGTCCCCGGCCGGCGCGGCACCTGGTACTACGAGGTCAAGACCACCCTCGCCGAGGGCGGTCGAATCGAGCTGGGCGAGACTCAGGTCATCGCGGCGCAGGAGAACGCCCGGAACCGGCGGTGGCGGCTCCTAGTGATCACCAACGTCATGAATGAGAACCGCCAAATCCGTATGCTCCCGAACCCGTTCGACCCGGCGAGCCGCGGCCGGTATCGCTTCGTCGGCCAGGGTCTGCGTCTGGAGTACCGCTGGTCGTGACCATCGGCATCTCTGCGGGCACCCCAGCACCCGCGTGGTGCTCCCACGGTGCTCGGATGTCCGGCACCGGACAAGCACGAACGCAACTATTGCCGTACGGCGCGGCCAGCACAACCTGCCGCCGGTCGGCGTTGCCGAGTGCAGCGCGCGGACCAGCCGAAACGAAAAGCCCTCCGCGTGGACGGAGAGCTTGTAAAACAGCACCAGGTATGAGACTTTGTATCTGGTGGGGAAGGTTCGCCGCCCTTCCTCCTACGGATCAGAAGGTTAGGGGTTCGAGTCCCTTCGGGCGCACAAGATCAAAAGGGGTCTGACCTGCCGGAATGGCAGTCAGGCCCCTTTGCTTTTTCGTCCCTTGTGGTCGGTTGGGTGCTCGGTGGGTGCTCGTGCGACGAGCATCCCTCGCGTCCGGGCCTGTCCGGCCAGCGGCTGCCCCGTCCGGGCGGGTTTGATCATGATTTGCCGCGCGCTGCTCCAACGTCCGGATGCTGGGACGGGTTCCCTTCGCGTTTGGCAGCGCAACCGGGCCGGTCGGCGGCACCTCCGTAGCGATCGCCCCCGGGCGCATGCCCCGTGGCGACGAACAGCGCCGGATCCTGACTCCGCTGCTGCGAATTGCCCGCTGGCGCTGCGACGACTGCGAACAGGCGCGGGATCGGCTGGCCCCGTCTCGCCCGTCACCGGGGGCTACTACGACTGCGGCTGGGTCAGGACAACCCCCGCCGCTCGTCTCACTGGCATCATGTCCTGCCGGGGCGCTTCATCCGTTCAGGGGCGCGGTTGCCACTGTCGACTATCGGTAAGTGTGGCTTTCCCGGCGTAGAGCGATCAGTGACATGTCGCTGATCATCGCCGTTACTGGGAGCAGGTGCCGCAGGTCGGCCAGTTGGGCTCGTATGGGTGCGGTGGGTGCGGGTGCGCCGCTGTAGGCGATCGTGACGTGGGGTCGGAACCCGTCGGCTGGTTCGGGAACGGTGTGCCACACAGCGGCGATCGTGGCCCGGATGGTGGTGCGGATCCGTTCGACGGGGTCCCAGGGTTGAACGAGCAGGCCGATGCCTTCGGCGTCGGGGTCGACGGGGCCGAGGGACAGCTTCAGCGGCGGCAGGGCGGCGCACCGCTGGCGGGTTTCGGCGACGATCGCCTCGATGTCGCTGTCGGGTATCTCGTCGGTGAAGCCGATGCCCTGCGTGGTCAGGTGCAGGCCGTCGAGCGGCACGAGGTCCAGCCCAGGCCGCAGGGTGAGCTGCTGCTGAAGGTCGGTGACGAGGTGGTGGAGTGCCGGTTGGTCCTGGAAGGTGAGGTGCCAGGTGTAGAAGTGGCGGCCGGCGTGCCAGCCGGGACGCCAGTACCAGTGTTCGGTGAGGGTGGGCAGGTCCTGGTAGGTGGTCCACCGTTGCCGGAGGCTGGTCAGTTCCCGGCTGCTCATGTCGGCGATCGGAGGCCCGCCGGTGGTGTCGCGCCGGGGTGTGCGCGTTCGGCGACCAGGTCCGCGACGTCCTGTAGCCGTGGGTGGTGGTGCAGGGGGTGCGCGGCGGCGAGGAACTGGTGGGTGCGTTGGTGGACGGATTCGAAGCGGTGCTCGGCGGTGAGTGCGAGCGCCTGCATCGCCAGCTCGGCGGCCTGTTCGGGATCGCCGACGTGGAGGTGGGCGGTGGCCAGGTCGAGGCGGCTGAGGGCTTGCGGGCCGCGTAGCTGGGCGGTGTCGAAGGCGGCGATTGCGGTGGTGAGGTGGCCGGCGACGTCGGATCTAGTCGGCCGCCGGGTGATCATGTTCGGGATGACGGCCGAGGATCGGGCAGTCGCTGTGGCAGCCCCCTCTTCCTCCTAAATCGATGGCAGCCATCGCAAAATAGCGTCAACTTGGTCGAGTGGACCGGCCGCATGATCAGCATAGATAATTTTGACCGGGTGTCGGGTCGAGTGACCGCGATGGTGCGAATAACATCGTTTGCCGCAGCGCGACTGGGAGGATCGGTATGTCCTACGAGGATCGCGGCCCGATGTCGCAGGATGGTTCCCCGGGTTCGACCCCGCCGATTCCACCGGTTCCCGGTGCGACATCTGTCGGCCGCTCGCCGGCACCGCCCACTTCGGCCCCGCTGTCCGGCCAGATCCCGGCCTCGGGCTTCGGTTCGGTTTCCCCGGGCCGGATGGGCGGCCAGCAACCGGTGGCCTGGCCTGGTCCGATGCCGGTCGCGTCCCGGTCCAATCGGCGGGTCTGGTGGTTGGTCGGCGGTGCCGCGTTCCTCACGCTGGCGCTCTGCGCGGGCCTCGCGGTGTCGGCGGTATGGGTCATCTCCCGGTGGTCGGACGGCGAGCCGGGCAGGGCGGACCGGCAGGCGGCGACCCTGCTGTACGAGGCCGCGCGCACCCTGTACGACTCCGAGGCGCAGCGCTACCGGGGGACGTTGACCACCGACTTGGGTACGCCGGTGCGGATCGAGTCGCAGGTCACCAGCGACGGCACCATCCTGTCCAGGGTCGAGCTCGACGGCACCCGGGGTGAACTGCTCGACATGGGCTACAACGGCATGTACGCCCGGGGCGGCACCGCCTTCTGGGCGGCGCTGGATGCGCCGTTGGCTGAGGCGACGCTGTATGGCGACGCCTGGGTCCGGGTGGACCCGGACACGTTGGGGTTCGATCAGGGTGAGCTGGTGCCGGCCACCCTCGCCGAAACGCTGGTACCGGGCGTCGGGGACGGTGACGGCCCAGCCCCCGAACTGGAGGCAACGCTCGGCGAGTTGCGGACGATCGACGGCGTCGAGGTGCGTCAGGTGCGGACGCGTGACGCGTTGGCGTCGATCACCACCGGTCAGCCCAGGCGGATGGTCCGGCTCGAGTCGACTCGGGACCGCGTCCCGACCACGACCCGGACGAGCCGGTACGGCGGCGGCTCCCCCGCCGGCGGTGGCTACCAGCTGGTCGGGATGACGGACGACGACGAGTTGGAGCTGGATCTGAGTGCGCTCTCCCCAGCGGAGTTGGATGAGTTCTTCGCGGCCGTGAAACAGCGGGTCCAGCAGCTGGCCGATGCGTTCGACTCACAGGTGAGCTTCAACCTGGACGGCAACGGCCGGATCGGACCGTGCCTGCAGACGTCGTGCCTGGCCACGTACACCATCAGGAATCAGGTCGATCTCCAGTCGGAGTACCTGCGGAGCAGCGGACCGGTGAGCGCTGAGGTGACGATCACCATGACGCTCGACGGGCGACCGGTGCGCACCTGCGCGCAGTCCGTCACGATGCCGCCGAATGGCTCGGCGACCGTACAGTGCCTGGCCACCTACACCCTGCCGCGCACCCGGACGCCGAAGACGTACAAGGTGCGGGCGGAGATCCGGGCCCGGGCGAAGGCCGTCGTCAAGGCCGACATCGACCGGATGATCAAGGACGTCGCCCGGTTGGAGGCGGCGAGGCGGGCCCGGCAGAATCCGGCGGCCGCCACGCCCCCGCCGCCCGCTGCGGCACCTGCGGCGGGCACCTCCCCGACCGGCCCGGCCGGTGGCAGGCCGACCGGACCGCCGGCGAGGATCGAACCGGGCATGACCGCGGAAAACAAGCGTTCGCTGCAGCGGGAGAACGAGGCGGCAAACATCCTTGCCGACAAGGGGTACCGCGTACAGCAGAACCCGAACCAGGTGGAGGCGGCGGCGGCCCGCGCGAAGACCGGGGACGTGGGGAAGCCGACCAGCAAGCCGGACATGCTGGTGGAAGGCAAGGTCTTCGACGTCTACTCGCCGTCGGTGGTCAAGAAAGTGCGGGGCATCTGGACCGAGGCCAGCAAGAAGGTGGACGGAGGGCAGACCCAGCGGGTGCTCATCAACCTCAAGGACTGGCCGGGAGAACTAGCCGACCTGCGGAAGCAGTTCACCGACTGGCCCATCCCGGGGCTCAAGGAGGTCAAGGTAATAACCTCGGCCGGCGAGATCTTCCCGTTGCTGTAGGGAGCCACATGTCCATCGATTACCGACTGACCCTCGCCGGTGAGGTCCCCTTGCTCGACCTCGCCGCCCGCGCCTTTCCCGACCCAGCGGACGTGGCGAGGTTCGAGCCGTACCTGGCAACGCTCGGCGCAGAGATGTCGGAACAGCGCGGCTTCGACGTCACGCTGCTCACCGGCCGAAACGGCTACCTGGACGCCGACGGCGACGACGGTCCGTGGGAGTGGGAGCCGGAGCGCTACACGGACCTGAGCTTCCGGATGGACAAGTTCGGCCCGCCGGACCGGGGTGCCCGGAACATGGTGGCGGCCGTGGACAGAGTGCTCCGCTCCGGTGCCGAGAATGCCGCCCTAGTGCTCAACGGCGAGGTGCTGGTGCTGACCCGGTTCGGCGGGCAGCTGCGGAAACACAACAGGGAACGCTGGTGGAGCTACTACCCTGGCGTGGAGGCGTCGATGCCCGGCTGAGCGGGCGGCAGTCGTCGAAGACCACGACCTGCGCTCGGAGTGGACCTGCCCGCTCAGGCTCGGCGGGCCAGGAAGATGCGCACTCGAACAACAGCGCCTCACGGCGCACCGGATCAGAAGGTTAGGGTTCGAGTCCCTTCGGGCGCACAAGATCAAAGTGGGTCCTGACCTGCCGGTATGGTGGCGCTTTTCCGCCCCTTGTGGTCGGTCGGGTGCTCGGTGGGTGCTTGGGCGACGAGCGTCCCTCACGTCCGGCTCTGTCCGGTGGGCGGTTGCCGTGTCCGGGTGGGTTTTGATCATGGTCGGTCTACCGTTGCTGGGTTCCACATGCTGGTATGCGAATCGATTTCGAGTTCGTCGTTGAGCCTGGTGGGTTTGGTGTCTCCCGACTTGGGGGGTGCGTGTGCGGTGGCGCCCTCGGGTGGGATGGCATCTTGCTACTGCGATCGTCTACTGTCAGCGTGCCGTGAGGGGTCAGTAGCGAATGGTGATCAGCCCCTCCGATGACCTGGGGGGCGTCCTCATGGATCCGCAGGGACTAAGTGACGTGAAGCGGGCGCTCGGGCGGAGGCTCGGAGCCTGGCGTAGGAAGCGTGGACTGACTCAGGACGACGTCGCGCGGCTGGTGCACAGCACGCGGAGCACGGTGGCCAACGTCGAGAGTGGCCGGCAGGTGGTGGACCGGGTCTTCTGGGCGCAGTGCGAGTCGCTTCTCCAGGCCGGTGGCGAACTGCTCACCGGTTATGACGAGTACCGGTCTCTTGAGGCCCGGCATCAGGAGGAGAAGGCGGAAGCGGCTCGGCATGCCCGCTGGGGAGCGTTGGCATCGCTTGGCCCGGTCTCGGGGCCTGTGGTGGTGGGGGGCCGCGATGAGGTGGTCGAGCCTGTCGCGGAGGTGCGGGCGAGGGTCCGGGACCAGCATGCGTACGTGCTCGACGAGTCGTTCCTCGACGCGATGGAGGCATTCGTTGCTGAGGTGGTCGATTCGTACGAGCTGAGGGGGCCGCGGGTCCTCGCGCCGTCCTGGTCCGGGAGCGGCGGCGTGTTCAGCCGATGCTGATGGGCCGTGCGCGGCCGAGGCAGCAGCAGCGTCTGCTGGCTGTTGCGGGTCGTCTTTCCGGTCTGCTGGGTTACATGTCGGTCAACCTGGGGCGCTTTGACTCGGCTCGCGCGTATGCGCTCGAATGTTTTCAACTGGCGGAACAGGCCGACGATCGTGATCTCCAGGCGTGGGTGCGGGGTACGCAGAGCCTGGCCGAGTTCTATGCGGGCAACTACCGTGATGCTCTCGTCTTCGCGCAGGACGGCCGGCGCTTCGCCGGCGCGGGACGCCAAGCGGTACGACTCGCGGTCAATGGCGAGGCGAGGGCGCATGGCAGGCTGGGTGACCGTCGAGCGGTCGATAAGACCGTCGGTGACGCCTACGATCTTCTTGCCGATTTCTCCCCGGAGCCCGGCATGACTCCGTGCATATCGTTCGGTGTCTACAGCGAAGCACGCACTGCGTCGAATGCCGCCACCGCGTACCTTGGGCTGGGGAACGCCGGGTCGGTCCTGCAGTTCGCGGGACGCGCCCTCGACATTGTGGGCAGCTCGCCGTCTCGGTGGAGTCAGGCTCTGGTGCGCCTGGACATGGCATCCGCCCTGCTCGACACGCCGACCGAAGACCTGGACCAGGCTCTGGCGCTGGTACGCGCGGCGATGGCCGCCTCGGAGGGCAACCGCATCGAGTCGATCGAGCAGCGGCTGCGATCCTTCACCGCAGGGCTGCAAGGATCCTCCGAGTACGCGCCTGTAGCAGTCTTCACCGACGAAGTGCGTCAGTGGCTGCGTGATCGGAAGCCGGACAATGACAACTCCTTCTAGCGAATCCAGGGAAGGGCGCGAACGGTACGACTACGTCGAGGAGGACTGGGCGCGCTACCGCACGCTCGATTATCTGGTCAATCACTGGGAACGGCCGGGCTGGCGTCCAGGCCGACGTTCCTACCATTGGATGATGTGCCTGGGTGAGAGTGAGGCTTTACGCGCGCTCGCAACGAGGTGCCAGGCCGCGCTTGGTCACATACCGACCCTGGACCTGGTCCCCCTGAATTGGCTGCACCTTACCGTGCAGAAGGTTGGCTTCGCAGATGAAGTGTCTGCCGCGCAGCTCGACCAGATCGTGGCAGCAGCGCAGCGGCGGCTCGCGGTCATCCCCCCGATCTCACTGGAGGTGGGGCCACTGGCGGGATCGGCGGGCGCTGTGCGATTCAGCGCGGGCCCCCATCCTCCAGTGCGGAGCGTTCGCCAGGCCCTGCGGCAGGCGCTCGCGGAGGTCAGAGGCGACCGTGCGGTCCCCACGCGCGCCACCGCCTTCGTCCCCCACGTCAGCATCGCCTACAACAACGCGCCGACCGACGCGGCGCCGGTCATCGACGCGGTGGCCAGCCTCCGCCGCGTCGCATCCGTCACGACCGTCGTTCACGGCGTCGAGCTTGTCGAGTTACGCCGAGAACCCCGCAGCTACGCGTGGGATGTACTGGCTACGGGCACGCTCGGGAACGATGAACAGCCCGCCGGATCGTGACCCCCGAAGCTTCCGTGCCCGCCCAACTGCGGTGCCCGTTGCCAGCAGCCCGACAAGGCCATCGGGATTGTCATTGCGGTCGTCAACGAGTGGCCCGAGCGGGGCCTGTGGCTTTCCCGCACGGCGCACGCGTACCTTGCGGCCCCTGGAGCCCGGCCACGCCGCCGTCTCCACTGAGGTGCTGGCGATGGCGGCCACCACAGGCTCGGCGCGGGGCCGCCGCGACGTTGCCGCCCTGGCCCGGCAGCTTGAGCCCTTCCGCGGTCAGCGGGATGTGCGGTGTCTGCTTGGCCAGTTGGCCACGGTCGGATGAACCACTCGCCCGGACCGGCTCAGGTGCCGGGGCCACAGTGTGTCGCCGTCGTGGGCCGCGCCAACATCGACATCACAGTGCGGATCCCCGGACCGCCGGTTCCTGGCCGCACGACGTTCGCGTCGTCTCCGGCGACGACCACCGCTGGCGGTAAGAGCCTCAACCAGGCCCTGGCCGCCAGCCGGGCGGGCGCGCACGCCAGCCTGATCGGCAACGCCGGCGACGACCACTGGGGCACCTTCCTGTACCGGGCACTGACCGACGCGGCCGTTGACGTGTCCTGCTTCCACCTCGTGCCGTCGGCGTCGACCGGAATCGCGGTCATCGAAGTCGACCCCGACGGGGAGAACCGCATCATCCTCGCGCGGGCCCCGGAAACCGAACTCACCGACGAGCAGGTAAGCAGCAGACTCGCAGGGCTGCGTGTCTCGGTCGTGGTGACCCAACTCGATCTCCAATCCGACGCCGTCGACGCTGTCTTCCGACACCACCGTGCGAAAACGCTGATCGGCAACCTGGTACCGCATCCCACGCTCGGACCAACTGCGTTGGCCCCACTGGACCTGTTCGTTGCCAACGAGGCCGAGGCAGCGGCGATACTCGGCCACCACCACGACGATCCCACGGTCGCCGCACGGGAACTCCGCGAACTGGGCCCCACCGCGGCCGTGGTGACCGCCGGCCCGCGCGGCGCCGCCTACAGCGACGCCCACGACACCGCGCTCGTGCCCGCACCACCCGTTAACGCGATCAACACCAGCGGAGCGGGCGACACCTTCCTCGGCACTCTCGCGGCACGCCTTGCCCACCATCTCCCGCTCTCCCACGCGGTCGCCGACGGGGTGGCCGCCGCGACGACCTTCGTGAGCAGCGGCGTGCAGCGGTACTGAAGCTCATCGGCCCGCCCGGCACAGCCAGGCAGTCGCGGCCCGTGGTCGTCTCGGACCGCAGCGTCTTTGGCCTGGCGCACGGGTTATTCATATCGACTCTGATCTCTGGGATGCCACGGTTCGTTGAGGCGCAGAATCCGCCAGGACGAGGGTGGGGTCATGCCGCTGACCGACCGCATCCGCGGTGATCTGCAGGCGATGGCCGCAGGCGTGAGGGGAGCACAGCAGGACGCCGCTGCGGCCGACCACGCCGTCGAGCGGATCGCCGCTCGGGCCGTCGGGGCGGGCTTCGCGGGTATCGCGGTGGGGCTGGCTCGGGTGCGCGAGCAGGTGGGGCAAGTCCGCGCACGGCTGACCACAGCCGGCGGGATCCTGGGTGAGGCATCGCGCTCGGTAGCTGGGCGCCCCAACAGTCGTCGCCTCAGGAGGCCATCACCGCGCTCACGCCGCTGGCAGCAGCGCTCGCATCCCCCGACGGGGCAGTCGCGGCGGCGGCAGCGGGTATCGAGCAAGCGCGGCGACTCATCGCGGCAGCGCTGCATGGAGGACAACCCGGCCCGACACTGGCTCGCCTGCGGCGGGTAGCTCAGGGACTCGCGGCGGTCAGAGCCCGAGGAAGCGAGGCGCGCCGTCTCGTCGAAGCGGCACTGGCGCAGGCCCTGCAGGCCGGTGAACTGGGAAAATGGCCACGGGCGGCCGACCGCCCGATACGCACGACACCTCCGCGAGCCCAACCCGGGCCACGAACGAGACGACGTCCTCATGCTCAATAGGAATCGAGGTAAACGTTGGAGACCAGCCAGTGGCGTATACCTCGAATAAGAGTCACATGCAGGACCCCGCCTTCCGCGACAATCGTGAAGGTGACCTCGCCGTCAACCCCTCCTGCAAACACGGCAGGGCCGCGAAGTGAGCCTACGGCTCTAGCCGACTTTCTGAGATCGTTGAGTTTGCTGGCGATCTCCGGGGTGACGAGTGGCAGGACTGCACTCCTCCATTCCTCATCTGAAAGGCCATCTCGAGACCATGTGCCTACGAATCGGTCGGCTGCCTCGGCAGCCTCACGAATCCCCACATTTCCGTCGCGAGGCAGCGGTGCATACGTTGAGAGGGCCGAGGGCGAGGAGGCCGCGCGGCCATCCCCGGCATTTCCACAAGCGATCAGGCCGCTGGCGAGAAGCAGCATCACGATGACCGTCAGATATGATTGGAAGCGCCTTGGCCGTCTAGTTATCGGCCGACTGACCCCGCGTGGGGTTCCTCCGCTTTCAAGAGTTGAGGCTACCATAGTTGGAGATTGTATATCTCGGTGACGCTTCCCAGTTGATTCGGTGCAACAGATTCTCGTGGGTCGCGCCGGCCTCGCCACATCATCCGGACATTGACCACTCCGGGTTCGAGCTTGTGGTAACGAGACAGGTCTACCGCTAGCATCGTCGGCTGGTCGATAAACACCTCACCGCTAGGGCACGCTAGGCGAAAATCCTGAACTCCTTGCCATAATTCGTTCGATAATGGGGGACGCTGATCCCAGAATTGACAGATCACCCGCACAAGGCTTTCGCTTTGCCCGCACGATACAATCATTTGCCGCCCGTCGCAGGCGGCCACTACGTCGCGGGCGGTGGCTAATAGCGCTGCGGTTTCCTCAATACTAGGCTCCTCCAACCAGTCGCGAAACCCGAAGTGCTGGTAAAGTGGCATAATGTCTGCGCTGGCTTGAGCGATGATTTTCGGCTGCTGCATACCTGATGTCCATAGTCAGGGCCGTCGGCGCGGGCCGTACGACCCGCGCCGACCGGACACTTATTGATCAATGCGTACGTAAAATGCTTCCCCGTCTAGGACCCGGTTCTCCCAGTAGAATTTCTGGCCGAGCCTTGAGCCGCCACCTGCGTTGTTGTCGTCACCAGGGATTGGCCGCGCCGAGAATCGGAGGAGGCCGCCGTTACTATCCGGTCCATACTTGCCGCCCTGATAGGTCGATGCGAAGGGATACTCGTCACACTGCAATCCCCCCGCAGCATAGCCCTCTCCCCAGATGTCCTTACAAACCTTGATGGAAGCGTCGCGGTTCTCGCTAATTTTCGCTTGGTCCGTGAGACGGGTAAGCGGGTCCTGAATGCTACCACCGGGAACCGTTTTACCGACCCAACTTGGAAAAGTTCTTTCGGGATGGTTCTGCGCGTCGTAGATGTGCCTGGCGCTGTACTTGACCGCATCCTCGCTGAGGGACAGTACGTAAACTAGGGGGGCGTCTGTGAATACCGATCCGTAGTCTCTGCCTACGACGGTCCGACCAGCGGAGTCGAATCTAATCTTCGATTCGAACATACCGGCCTGCATTGAGGGAGCGAGATTGTCGCTCGCCGCCGGAGTGAAGCGGTGGTTCATCGTGAGCCACGCCGGTACTCGAAAGTCCGGACTAGAACCAGTGTTATTATCTGACGAAAACGTAAGGGATCGACTGGGGCGGACCTCCCAGCCCAAGACGGTGTCTGCGAGATCGGTCTGACTCGGGCAATTCATTTGGGTGGAGCAGCCATTGAACGTGATGTCGAACCGCGCCTGTGCCCAGTTCACCGACTTTCCGGGCAACGAGAAGTAGGTGATGTTCTCCATACTGATAAGGTAGTCAACCTGCCGTACGCCGTGGTTGGCGTAGCCGAGAACCCACATGTCCCACGAGATCTCGCCCCAAGGTTCGCCGTCGAAGCCTATCGCCGAGACGTGCTTGCGGTCCGAGAAGCATTGGAGCATACGGTCCCGTAGCCAACCCTTTGGGGTCGCGCCCGCTTCTTCGAGATGTTCGCTACATTCGGTTCGAAGATCAACGGGGTCGCTGTTGGAAACAGCTTGCAGCCAGGTGCGCTGGTTCGCCTTGACTATCTCCTGGTTACCGCCATGGTGGATATTACTCGCGGACGGAAGCCGGTCCGAAAGTGGTTTCTCCGAGTAAGTCGTATACCCCTGCGTCTGGTCGCCTCCATCGGCCTGAACAGGCAAGGTGCTTACCATTGCCAAGGGGATGGAAGTAAGGAACGCAATGACTACTGGTGGCAACTTCATCTGTTGAACCATCTCCTCCAGGTTTGGCCTCTGGGAAGCATTTGACCTGAATTAGCCTTCGACCTTCCTCGAAGGGCCATTCAGATTCACCCCTACGGCCGAGTCGGGCAGCTTACAGAAAGTCCATCGAATCCGTCAGGAGATAGCGGGACAGGCGGGACCGAGACAGGCGTGGAGTAGAGAGCCTGTGGACTCGCTAAAGGCCAGGTCATATCCGGCATACCGCCCAACATCGCGGCCTAGAAACGCCCGGACTGGCTCGTTCCCACTGACCACTATGAGATTTCGGTTCAGCTTTCGAAGATCAGGCAGGCCCGCCGCCCGTGCATACTCTTCGGCTGACACGACGCGTACCCTTGCGGCAACATGCGGAGTGACTCCTGAGACAGTCACCGCCTGTCGCGCTAGCTTCAACGCTTGTTGCTTGGAGATTAGCGGTACGCCTTTCTTCCGGTGCTCGAGCGGATGCTGGTTGGTAATGTTGCAGGCTTTGTGCGCCTTGACGCAATCGGCCAGGCCGGGAACGTCGCGTATGCAGCGGTTTGGGTCGACTGCCATGCAATTTGCTAACGCACGCTGATCAACACCATTATAGATGCGGTCGGCTCCAATGTTCCGTTTAGTCAGCCCAACGGTTGCTAGCGTTGTCGCAGACGGCTTGCTGATCGCGAAGTAGTCTACTGCTGAAGGGGTCGACCCCGCCTTCGGCACCATAGACGCATTCAGGCAGCGGGGTGGCGTATTGGGACCTCCTGTGGCTGGCGCGTTCCTGGGTGCATTGCAAGGATAGACTTCATTCGTCGACGCCTCTGTGACCCATGGGCGCCGCCAAACGTTATTCCCATCGAATAGCTGCATGCGATGCTCGAATGAGGCAGGGAAGGTCGCCGCTTCAACAGTTTCGGCAAAGAGGCCTCCGCCGCTCTCGCCAATCCTGACACTCTCGGTCTTCGTGGTACTAGCGACCGGGTTAAAGTCGAAGTAAAGCTCATGCTGGGAGTTCTCACCCGGTACCACCATGTATGTGTGTAGACGGCCGTCAGCCCCTGACCCACCTGGCATGCTTGAGAGATTGTGGTACTCATATGATCCGGCATCGAACTCTAGCCAATACGCGTTTTCTTCTCTAGGACTGGATGAGTATCTCGATTCCCAGCCGAATTCGAATCCGTCGGACTTACTGTTTGCGCCTTGGCTGTTGAGCGTGCCCCATCTTAGAAAGTTCAGCATGTTGCTGTAGGTTGTGCCGCTGTAGGTTATTTCATGTTGCTGCCACGTGTCCATCAGGCCATAGATCGGCTGTTCAGGACGTACGCATAGGGTGGTTCCCTCGGCTTCGCATTGGAAGGGCCCCGTTCGTAGTACCCAGTGCCTCCCTGGCATCTCACCCGTCGGAAGGTCATAACACACGTCGAGTGCAGCATTGCCACTCGGGTACAGGCCATTCAGGCACTCAGTGTTGACATTATTGCGAAGCCATAACCCGCCACCATACTTTGGCGGTTGCGTATACCACGTTAGGGCTGCCCCCGAAGCTGTGCAACTCCTGAGCTGCACTTGTGGCCCTCCTGTACCAATCCTTCCTAGGCACAGGCCTGTTTGCACGTTTATTATCCGGTATAGATGGCGAGGCGGGTTATACGGTTGCGTGCTACTGAAGTCGAATTTCCACCTCTGCATATTGACGCCAGCCGCGCCGTCAGCAATATAGGGAGCAACACCTACTGCAGAGCCGTCAGTGGTTCCTTTCGCTGACAAAACTCGTTGCTCACTTTGCCCAAAGAGACCGATAGCAAACGCTTTAGAGAGCGCTGCGGATGCTGGTGACGCTCCGCAGAAAAGAGCTCCAGCCGCGACAATGGCCATGATTGAAAGCTGCGCGAATGCTCGTTGTGCGTAAGCGGTGCCAAATTTCCTGGTCAACCTACCTGCCCTCCCACGGGATGACGTGGACGACCGAAGCGAGGCGGTCGCCTGGGTGGATTGACCGCACCGAGAGTGGTCCACTGCTTACAATGAGTGACAATCTGAGACTATGCCACGCTCATCGCCATCGATCAACACCATCTCGAGTGACCTAATTCATAGCTTCTAGCCATTGACGTCCATTGGGCCCTTTTCATCCCGCATAGCGGCTTGCTTCGACATCTGCAGGATGAGGATGGCCTGCAGGACCGTGGTGGTCCGGTGGGGCCGATCCTCGCCCGGTTGCGATCCTCGCCCGACGCGGTGTCGCCGGGCGCACTGCGCTACGTCGGCATCAAACCGGTCGTCGTGCAGCTCCACCCGGCCACCGCGCCGGGCGAGGATCGCAACGGCTCATGCCCCTTGGTTCTGGCGCGGGGCCCGTTGCTGTCGTCGGCGCGTGAAATCGGGCTCTGGCGCACATTTTGGATGCTGCTGGTGATCTTGGTTGTGTCATCGGGGTGGGGTGCGTCGCTGCCAGAGTTGAGGGCTTCTCGGTGTTGGGGTAGCGGGATGTCGCTGGGGCGGGATTCGGGTTCGGTGGTGCCGGTGGAGACGGCTCGGGTGGCGTGGGCTGCGAGTCCGAAGGGCATTGCGCGACCCTTTTAGCCGGGGCGCCTCTGTAGGCTGCGCCCTGGGCGGCTGGGCGGTCAGGACGTCGGGGTGGCGGGAGTTGGCGTTGCGCCACCGCAGGTAGGCCTGCAACCGTCGGGTCAGCGCCGGGTGGTTGGGGTGGTTCGAGCCGGCGATGACGAAGGTGCGTAGCGGCCCGAACTGGGCCTCGATCGGGTTGGCCCAGGAGGCGTAGGTCGGGGTGAAGCACAGTTCGACCTTGTTCCGGGCCGCCCACGCCCGGATCTTGGCACCTTTGTGCGCGGACAGGTTGTCCAGGATCACGTAGATCGGTGCCCCGTCCGGACGGGCGGCGCGGATCAACCTCAAGGCAGCGAGGGTGTTCGCGGCGCTCTTATGACGCCGGACCACGCCCTAGAGTTGGTCGTCACCCACGGAGTAGCAGCCGTGGAACTGCCGGACCCCGTGCAGCTTGTGATAGTTCGCGGGCAGCCGGTGAGGGTGCCCGGCTGGCGCCGGCCTGCGGGCGGATCACCAGGGGCCCGAACTCGTCGAACGCGAACTCCCGCTGCGGGAAATGACTGCTCACGTACTCGATCCGGGCGAGTTTGGCGTCCCGGTCAGGGTCGGTGGACTCCTTCCACGTCTTCGTTCGTTGGAAGGTGATCCGGTGTCGGTGCAGGATCTGCCGTAGCCGTTCCCGCTCGATCCGGACCCGGCGAGCCGAGTGAACGCGCAGGTGATCGGCGAGCTTGCGGATGCTCCACCGGGTGAACGGCCGCCCCAGCTTCTCGGGGCGGGTGTTGGCCGTCTCGACGATGAACTGCTCCTCGTCGCTACTGATCTGGCGGGGGCGGCCACCCGCCCACCGAGGGTCCAGGCTGGCCATCCCCATCTCGTTGAACCGGTGGATGACCTGCCGGATCGTGTCCTCATCGGCCTGGACCAGACGGGCGATGGCCGGCACCGGCTCCCACCGGGGAGGCGAGCACGACCATCGCCCGTCGCAGTCGGATCGGTGAACCGGTTCCCCGGCGAGTGATTCTGCAGCTACTGACCTTCCTGATCACTCAGCCGCGAACACGTACAGGATCTGCCACCGCCACAGCCTGACCGCCACAACGCCGCCCGGCCAACAGGCCAGACGGCGTGTCAACCAACACCGTGAACGTTCGTGGTCACAGCACTACGTACTTGTGCGCACCGATCAAGCGCAACTTGTCGCTCTCGGTCGGCTTGCGTCCGGCCCACGGCTCATTCCACGAGGCGCTTCCCTCGACGGTCGCGTCGGGGCAGAGCACGTCGTAGATGCCGTGTCGTCAAACAAGATGCGGCAATGACGGAGCGCGGCGTCCTGCCCGGGTGCCATGTAGCCGAGGCAGACTGAAACAGGTTCGCCGTGGCTGCCCGCACGGAACGTGTCAAGGGATTGAGGCCAGCGGGAGTTAAGCGGCCTGTCGTTCCGGTTCGGGTTTGTTGATCCAGACCTGGTTGGGCAGGTCGAGGATCTTGGGTAGGGGTTGGGTGGTGCCGAATCGT